>JBGSHQ010000109.1:0-13845 GCA_041752095.1 Bdellovibrionia bacterium | reverse complement strand
GCTTTTTTCTTACCCAGTCCTTATGGCTGCAGACATTCTCCTTTATCAGACGAATCTCGTTCCGGTCGGGGCGGACCAGAAGCAGCATGTTGAACTCACGCGCGATCTCGCGATTCGGATGAATAATCTTTACACTCCGGGATGGGATAAAGACCCGAAGGGTCAGGAAAAATCTGTAACCAAACCACTCTTCACTTTACCCGAACCGTGGATTCCGAAACTCGGCGGAAAAGTTTCAAGTCTCCAAGACCCGACGAAAAAAATGTCGAAGTCGGATCCCGATCCGAAGGCGACTCTCTTTCTGAACGATACAGATAAAGAGATCGAGAAGAAGGTGAAGTCTGCCGTCACTGATTCGGGGAGTGAGATTAAGGCGAGTGATGATAAACCTGGAATCTTAAACCTTCTGACCCTTCAGTCTGTTCTTACAGGACGCACGATCGCAGAGATCGAGGCCGGTTATGTCGGTAAACAATATGGGCACCTGAAGGTTGATACCGCTCAGATCTGCATCGAAACCATTCGGCCCGTTCGCGAGGAAACAGAGAGACTTATGGGCGATCTTGGCTATTTAGATCAGGTACTCAAGCGTGGTGCCGATAAAGCACGCGAACGCGCAGCGAAAACAATGCGAGAAGTCATTACTAAAATCGGTTTCATTCCGACCACTTAATCTTTTTATTAAAAATAGTTAGATCCTGACTTGTACGTTCGGATTCTTTCGATAGGATAACGTCAGAACTATGGCGAATCGTGTACCTATTACAGTTCGTGTTGACCGTTTCGAGGGGCCCCTCGACCTGCTCCTCTATCTGATCCAGAGCCACGAACTCGATGTGTCTAAGATTTCGATCGCGAAGATCACTGAGCAGTACGTCGCTTACGTCAGACTCATGCAGGAGCTGAACTTCGATATCGCTTCAGACTTCCTGCTCATGGCGGCGACGCTCATTCAGTGGAAGTCGAAATCTTTACTCCCCGTCGAAGGGGATCCAAACGCACTTCTGAATCACGAAGATGACGTGATGACACCTGAGGAGCTCTTACGCCAGCTCCGCGAGCACCAGCGTTTTCTTGAAGCGGGACGTGAGCTTGGAACTCTGCCACTCCTGGGTGATGATGTTTACACTCGGCCGAACACGCGCAAGCCCACTGAAAAAGTTTGGAAGCAAATGGATGTGACGGGCCTGGCCCTCACCTTTCAGGATCTCCTCGTTAAAGAGCGAAAGCGAACCACGATTCTTAAAAAAGAAACCGTCTCGCTCTCTGAAAAAATTCTCGATTTCTCGGACCGCATGGAAATAGGCAAACTCACTGGCCTTCGTGCACTCCTCCGCGATCCGAACTCTAGACCCGAAACCGTAGTGAGTTTCCTTGCGACTCTCGAGCTTGGACGACTCCGTAAGATGCGCCTTCACCAAGAAAAGGTTTACGAAGAAATTTATGTGGAACTTCTTGAAAGTATTAAAGGCTTTGATACCGCACTGGCTTCTGGATTTGATTCCATCGAGGACGCGATCGACAAAGGAATTAAAGACAGAGACGACGCCGCCGATGCCGCAGCAGCAAATTCCGCAACCACTTTCGTTCGAGCTACGCCACCCGTGGCCGATATCAGTGGAGTTAAGGTACTCGAGTCCGCTGTCAGTGGAACTTCGTCATCCGATGCCGATGTCGGTGGAGCTGAAGACAGCATTGCCGGAAGAGATTATTCCAGTGCTGGAGTGGATCTCCACAGTTTCGGAGAAGACCGCGGAACTCGACTTGCCGACCTTCTCGCCGGGACTGACGAAGGATCTCGAGAAGATCTCGCAGTCTCCCCTGCCGGAAATCCTACCCATGGCAGTGGGGATGGACGAGACGATTCCGATCGAAATTTTCACGAACGAACTGATTCATGAGGAGTCTGTTGCCGCTATGAGCCCTAAGAAAAATAAAAACGACACCCTAATCGATACGAATCCGGTAGACGCTGAAACTCACAGCGCTGAAGCGATAGCATCACCTGATTTAGAAACTGCGGCTTCGGAATGGTCCACAGACTCAGAAGTTGCAGAGGCAGAAGCCCCAGTCGCCTTCATTAACGAACCGATGAGCACGGGCCCGATCTCAAGCATGAGTACTGCGGTAGAAGTAGCCGAAGCCCAGAACTCGGACGAACCTCTTGATCTCGACGAGCCGAATGATGAGGCTGGAGAAGACACCCTAGAGACCAGCGACGAAATTTCCGACCTCGAAGATGATGCTCCTCTCGCTCTCGAAACCAACGAAGCGGAAATCGAAGAAACATTAAATCGACTTCAAGAAAAAATGGATCTTGAAGCGGCTGAAACGCTTCGTGCGGCTGAAGAAATCGCGGCGATAAAAGCCGAAGATGCTAAACGAATCCTAGCTGCGCAAATCGCTGAAGACGAAGCACTCGCTAAAGAGATGGCTGAAGAAAAAGACGAAGACGAGAATGATCCCGAACTTCTCCGCGCACTCCCACGTGAGCCTGAAGAAGACGAACACGGAAATCTCGATCTATCTGAAATGGAGAGCTGTATCGAAGCTCTTCTATTCATGAGTGAAAGACCTCTGAGCCCAGCGAAACTCCGAGAATACCTAGGCCCTGAGATGTCGCTTCACTACTTCCAGGAAGCGCTTACGAATTTAATGGCTCGCTATAATCGGTTCCAACATGGGATCGAACTTGTCGAGATCGCTCACGGCTATCAGTTCCGCACAAAAGCGGTTCGTGCTCCTCTCGCAAAACGATTAGCAAAGATTCAGACCCAGCGTCTTTCGACAGGCGCGATGGAGTCGCTTGCGATCATTGCGTATAAGCAGCCAGTGATGAAAGACGACATCGATAAGATTCGTGGCGTCGATTCTTCCCACTTTATTCGGGGCCTGCTCGATAAGAAGCTGATTAAAATTGCGGGACGCTCGGAACTTCCGGGTCGCCCGATGCTTTACACAACCACTCACGAATTCTTAGAGATCTTCAGCCTGAAGTCGCTCGATGCACTCCCGCCACTAAAGGAACTTGAGTCGATGATTCCGGGAAGTCAGTCCGGAAATCCTGACGACCTCGATCCACGCGTTGTTAAAATGCGTGAACTCGTCGGAGAGATGAACGACGACCACTCGGTCTCGCTCCTCTACGATCCGAAGGAAGACGAAGCCTTTTTAAGCGAAATTCGTGAGCGCGTGAAGGGTATCGCGATCACCACGCCTACCCTCGAGGCTCAAGCCGAAGAAGCCAACGCCGCTAAAGCTGCGGGTAAACTTCGCGCTAAGGGCATCGCTGATGGTTCAATCGATCCGCAGGCGGAGTCTTTCGCTGCTGCTGTGATCGAGTCGGATGCGGGGACTACGGCTGAGCTTCCGATCGAGTAAGACGACCGAAGGTCATTTTACGTAACGCAGAGCTTCGCCATCGGTGGGGGTTCAAAAAAAGTCACCATGAACAAAACCGATTGGGGTCTATTTTTTTACACTTTTACCGCTTTCTTTTTCGGATACCTTTCATTTGAGCATTTTCGATATTTAAAAAAATGTATCATTCTTATTCGACGGAGCAAAAACCAGGCGACCGACCAGATCGAGGACCTCATCACTGAAAAGAAGGGGAAGCTCGTCGAAGTGATGGCTTATCTCTCAGATCTCGAAAACTATGTTTCTCCGATAAGCCAAATTCCATGTGCTTGGTGGCGCTGTAACGTCTATGTGACATATGTAAAAAGCTCTGGGAAAAATATCTCCGGTGGCGAAAGGCTTCATACAGAAATCAACTCGGGAAATAATTGGATTTTTGCAAAAACCTCTAAACACCTTCTGCCTATCTATATTCACAACACGCGAATGATCCCGCAGTGTTCGTTCTCTGAATCTACTAGCATAATGAATTCGGCATCCCAAAAATTTCAGCACTTTATTAATTCGACGCTGAAATCTTATCTTAAAAAAAACTCCATCGATGCAACTTTCATTGACCAACTCTGCTCATTGAAAGTTGAAGCTCAACTGGGTATCAGAATTGTCGAATGGATACTCCCATTAGAAACGCCTCACTACGTTATCGGAGGCCTTGATTTTTATAACGAACGAAAGGGAACCTCACACCTAAACTCGGAAATAAAAAACTTCCATGATGATAAAATCATTCAAAACTGTATTTTCTCGAAAGATACGATCATCAGCTGCTCCGATGAATCAGCTGCAATCAAGTCAATTATGCAAACTTCTAATTTTGAGGCCTTGATGGGAATCGGAACGCTAATTATGGCGATTGGATTAATTGTGCTTTGCATTTCTCAATTTCAAACCGAATTAAATTTATTACTGAGTCGAACGCTAGACTTTATCACGATAAAATTCTGATTAATTATGCGGTACAAATCGGAAGAATCATTTTAAAAAAGGCAGACGTATATCATTAATATAATTAATTAACATATTGATTTAATTATTCTTTTTAATTATTTGTAATACCATTATTACCATATTAAAATGGTTATAATGAAAGCTGCGAAATCCAAACTCACCTCAAAATATCAAACGACCATTCCTAAGAATGTGCGAAAACTCCTGCTCTTAAAGCAAGGAGACGAAGTGCTTTTTACGATTCATAAAGACGGCACAGTAACAATGAAAAAAGCCACTCCTCGGGATATCGAATATTTAGAATCACTCGAGAAAACGCTTTCTGAATGGAACAGTAAGAACGACGAAGACGCATACGAGGATCTATGAAGATCCCGCAGTTTTCAGTCGTAACCGTCCCCTTTCCATTCACCGATATAAACGCGGCGAAACGCCGACCTGCTTTAGTGCTCTCGAATTCCACAGGCTTTAGCGACGTCATCGGCCACAGCGTTCTTGCGATGATCACAAGTTCTAAAAACAGCCCATGGCCACTCGACACTGAGATAAAAAACCTGAGTCTTGCAGGGCTCCCCGCTCCCTCAAAAGTACGGATGAAGCTTTTCACTCTCGATCATCGACTGATCCTGAGTAAGCTTGGAGCACTCTCCGTAAGTGACGCAGAAAATGTACGGGCAGCAATTCGAAAACTCTTTCCATAAAATCAGTTCTCGTAACGCAGAGCTTCGCCATCGCTGGGGTTAGACTAAAAAAACCTAAAGCGCTTTTTCCAACTCACTCGCAGTGAGTCTTCTTGCATAACGAGGGGGCATGAGATTTTTTAATAAATCATAGGTCGTTTGAATGATGTTTTCGTCTTTGATTTTTGGTTTTAAAGCCTCAAACGCCTTCCCCATTTCTTCCGATTCCTCATCGGTAAATCGTTCTCGGGCAGCGGCGAAGAGCTTCGACTCCTCCTCTTCAATATGATGCTCAATCGCCTTTTTTAATGCATGAGCGGTCGGCTTCCAACTAAAACTCAGTTTATCTACGAACTGAAGTTTTCTCAGTAAACTCTCCGCAGCGAAATGCTCATTAAAACCTTGCATCACCCCTTCCTTGTCTTTTCGAAACGATCGAAGTGAATTATAAAATACCGCTTCTTCAGCTCGAGAATGGGGAATCAAATCATCACGAATCTGGGTTACAAGTTCATCCCGCTTTTCAGTTTCGGACTCATCAAGTAAAACGAGCTGAGTCAGAAGATTTTTCACGGCTTCATGGTCCTTCTTAAGTGCTTCGTAAATTTGCATAAGATCTTCTTTCTTTTATGGGTTCGGGTACATTTTTTCAGATTCAGAACATAAACGACGGGGCGTTAGCGCTTCATTAAGAGATCTATATTCACCAAAGTCGTGGAGAAAACCTATCCAATGTTGATTGCCGATCTGGATATCAACATAAGACTCGATCTCATCAGACTCTGTAGAAGGTTCACACTCTAAGGAATAGCTGTAGGTATGAGGCAGAAAATGCATCAATTGCTTAACCCGTATCCAAGCTTCAATTCTTTCAACTAGCCTTTCTATTTTCATTTTCATAAGATCTCTCTTCTGAGTGGGCTATGAAGTGCTCGATAGAACGATTGAGCGTGTTATTAAATACTTCCATAAACCCCTGACCGTAAGATCCTGCGACTCGAATACTACCTCGATCATTTATCGATGAAATCTTACACTCGACCGAACGATTATAATAATGAGGAACATGGAAGTGAATCGTATAAGATTTTTCATTTCCTCTCAGCTTTGAATGCTCCATTAAGTCTCGGATCTGTTCTAGAGTGATGGGTACCTGATCTAAATTATTTACCCAGCACGAACATCCCGAGAAATCGATGTAATCCATAAAAATCCTTTCAAGCTGCAACAGCAGCCGTCAACGACTCTACTTCAGTGAGAGAACCACCAGGCAACCATTCGGCGAAGAGATATCGCTCATCCTCGACTCGACATTTATTACAGAAAACACGAAAGGGTTTTAAAGTTGAGAACTCAATCCCACATAGATTACAGGGTCTCTGCCTTAAATATCCTACCGCCGCATTTTTTCGTGAATCAATCTTCCCTAATTTTTTTTCTTTAATCATCGTCCGTTTCATTTTGGTTTCCTTTGATAGTGAGTTGCTAAATTCCGTGTCGATCAACACTTTCGATAATTGCAACTTGGATACCAATCAGAGCGACCCAAAATACCCCAAAATTAACGCAACACGGATGACACAGCCGTGACTTTAGAACAACCCTAACGCAGGGCTTTGCCATGAGCGGGGTTCGACCCTTTACGCTATAAAGCGCGTAAAACTTTCGAGCATTTTACTTTTCGAGCCTGAGGTAAAAGCCGAGTCTCTTTATTTCTAAAACGCACACGAAGTCTCTCCATTATTTCTTCTTCGACCGTCAGACTTTTCTTCGGCCGATAAATGGGAATTCCTGCTGCTTTCAGAGCACGCTCGATATCCTTTACGCTTGCTGAATCATCAAAATAAAGCTCCCGAGGCACAACCACATAATCAATATCACTCAGTTTAAGCTTCCCCCAGATCTGAGCCTCAAAAAACGATCCATGATCCATCTGCAACCCATCGATAATGATTTTTTCCTGCCGAAGAGTTTGCACCCATTCACCAATCTCACGTTTATAAGCGAGGTTGCCCGAATCGGCTGGTATAAAACTAGTCCTGTTCTTTACATTTTCCTTAAAATAGACAGAAATTTCGCCATAGCTATCCAGATCTTCAGCGCGTTTTAATTCTTCGCCCCACAGCTCTTGAATAACAGTGTCACTCGCAAAATCATGGAACTCGATCATTCCATATTTAGGAAGTACTTGGTTCAGTGTCTTTTTTTCACTGACTATTTTTTTAAGGTTAAGACCGCTGATACCTTCTTCGATCTTCATTCTGAGTTTTGGATTATAGCCGCCACCACCCGATTTTCCGACCTGATGTTGGTTCTTAATCTCCCCGTCTTTTAATGCTTGAATCAGATCTTCTCCATTCATGAGAGTCATGACCCGTGCATTCTTAGGGTGGGCAATGAAACCGTTATCTTCTGGTTTAAAATTCGCAGTCGGATGAAGGTAACGGTCGTGAAGTTTCGACTTTCTGAATCGATCCTCGATTGACTTCATGACCTGAGGAACGATCGGCGTCTGAGAATGTGCAAGCGGGATCGATGCTATCGAAAAAATCCAGACCCATAAAATATACGATCGTTTTATGGCGGTTATCACCTGCCGACAAACGGATTCCATATTCATAGATTAACTCACTGAACTTAACTCGTGGATCGGCACATTTTTCCGGGCGCGCATAAAAATGATCGCCCAATTCAATATAAGAAAGTATCGTTTAAGTATGAAGAATCTTTCCACTTTATCTCTCCTTTTCATTGGTCTTACCCCAGCTCTCGGCTCCGAAGACATTCGTGATCAGCCGATCCATAATTTAAACCAGACAAAGTTCTGTTTTAACCGGACGCTAAAAATCAACGCTGGCCCAGGTGTAGGCCAGTACGACACTCCCGTGAAAGGAAAAAGCAAGAATGTCCAGTGCTCGATTCGTGTGTATGTCTCAGATAGTGTGAATGAACGAATCGGAAGCTGTGAAGATCCAACCGACCCGAATGTAAAGTACACGAATGATGAGCGTTATTTTAATCGCGGGAATGCGGAATGGCAGAAAAAATTTGAACTCGAAAAAGCAGAATGGCGGGAGGCCGTAAAACCCGACACTGCTCCTTACCATACGGGCATGCACTTTGAGGATTCCCAGGGTGGTTCGGTCACCGAAGTCGTTCCGAAGGATAAACTCTTTCTCAGTGAGTCTCAGGTGAGTGAATATTTAAAAAATCCAAAACTAAAAAAATGGAAAGGAGTCGTAAAAGCCACCCCGCAGATGATCCGCGACCCCAAGTCGCGCAAACTCGTGCTCGACACGACCGACCGCTACTATATAAATAATCCAGTAACTACTTTTGTCATTAAGGTGCGTGATCCTGAAAATAGCGACTATGTTCGCGCGATTCTCTGCACCTCGAAGAGAAAGGATTTTCCGGTCGACCGTATGACGATCGGCGATCTCCAGGATGCATTCGGTGGAAGCCTGCGAATGGCTGAGGATCCACGAACCACGCCTGCATCTACACCTGACCCTCGACCGACTCCCGCCTCCCATACCAAAATTAAAAAACCAATTCCTTCTAAGTCATCCTCTCAAGGAAATTAAAGAACCCTGAAAAATGAATTATAAATCTATGAAAAAAATATTTCGCACATTCTCGATTACTTTACTCACTAGTTCCTTCCTCTCCGCTCTTCCAGCCCAAGCCATGTTCTGGCAGTCGGCAGAGGTGATGACTCCACGGACTTACGAAGTCGGTGGAATCGCTGGTCTGTCGTTTGATCCATCGAAGTTCATGGGCTACGGGCAATTTAAGGCAGGGCTCGCCCCTCGGTTTGAGCTCGAAGCGCGGATGGGCGCGGGCGGATATGATTTTTATCTCGGAGGATTTGGAAAGTACGCCCTTTTCTCTCGTAATGGACTCTCCTTCTCTCTCATGAGCGGTATTTATAATCAGGGTAACGCCTACGTCGAAGTCGCTCCGATCGGCACGATCGATATCGGTCGCATGGATCTTTACTTCGGACCTGACTTCGCGCTCTCACTGGGTGATCGCTCCTCAGGCTCGACCTTTAATATCGGCGTTTCGATTCCGTATGAGCGCAGGTTTTCGATCTTCGGAGAACTCGATATTAAACTGAGTAACCTACCGTCGAGCGTCCTCGCGGGTATGCGAGCGCGATTCTAGTTATTAGTATTTATAATTAACTTATATATTAACTAATAATTATTAGTTATCTAAAAACTCTCGTATTAAGCCCTCACACAAAACACAGGCACTCACTCTGGGCGTCTTAACCGGGGATTTAATATGAAAAACTTAATTGTACTCACACTCGTCTCTCTCGCTTCCGTAAACGCGCTTGCAGCACCAAAATCTGCACGGATCACGTCGATGGATCTTGATCCTCAGGCATTCCCATCCGAAGTCTACACATCCGGTTACATCAACCTCGATACCCGCTCTCGCATCGCTAACCTCTTCATTTACAGAAAGGCGACATGCAAACCTGGAAAGGTCTGCCCGATGGGTTCTCCATCTCGCACGATCGAACTTAAAATCACTTCACGGAAAACGAACCAGTGTAACGCTGTCGTTTACACCGCTATGGAAGATAAACGAATCGTAGATGGCATCCAGCAGATCCTCACCATTACAGAAAATAAAAACTATAGCTGCCAGCCACGTGTTCCAGCGGTTTCAATCACCTACGAAACTAACGGCCGATACATGGACACTGGAAATACATTTCATACCTTTTCGACCTTCATGGCCGAACGATTCGTTTCCGCCCAAGAATAACTACTGACTAAATCGTCAGCATCAGTAGTCCGACCCAGTATAAAGTAATCACGCCAAGTTCATGCAGATCCGTCCAGTGACCCACCCCTAAAAAGGGCCTCACGACCGGATTCTGCTGAACGGCGAAGAGAAGTATAACAGCGATCCAGAGAATTCCCCTGAACCACATAAATCTTCGTCCCGGACGAAAGGCTGCAAATCCAGCACCTAGGAGATAAACGCTCCCCCAGCGCCACGAAAGTGGATTCACAAGTTGGCCCATGATGAGCCACGGAGAAATCCACGCGAAACTATCCTGCGCAGTCGGCGAATAAGGTCGGCGTAAAATCAGTAGCCCCATGAGTAGTCCGCAGATGAGCGATGCCACTCCGAGCGCAGCGGTTGAGGAATGAAGAAACACACCCCACCGCGCAACTGATGCCCAAAGACTTTGGTTAACGTCCGTCTGAAATAGAATCGCAGGCTGAGTGCGCATCACCTCGAACCAGGACTGCGATAAGCGGAGCGCGCGGTCAGGACCGAAAACGAGTGAAGGGAGAGCGGCTCCCCAAAAGACACTCGATAAAATAAAGCCTGAAGAAAACAGTTTCAAACGCCTGAGCGGTGGCTTTAACTCTTCACGCTCGCGCCGACTCGAAGCGACCAGAAATGGAATGAGCATGAAGAGGAGCGGGAGCTTAATCCATGGAAGCATTCCGACGAGCGCACCCGAGAGGGTGGTGTGACGGGTGTAAACAGAGGTTGCGATGATGAGGAGTGGAAAAATAAAGAGTTCAACCTGCCCATAATCCAGACATTCCAGAATCCCCTTCCACGCAAACAGAATTCCGAAAACGAGTGCGATCACATCTCGCCAAACCTTATAACGGGCGCCGATCATCACCGAGAGGGCAAACCCTCCAATGCAAAGAATGCTAAACACGAACCAAGCATCCTGAGGACTGCGAGGTAACATCCCGATTAAAGCCAGAATCCCCGGCGAGTATTTAAACGCCAGATATTCAGTAGGGACATAGGGGTTCTCCCCCTGACTAAAACGGGCCCAAGCCTTTACATAGACGCTAAAATCCTGAGGCACTCCGGCTCGGTACTGCTCAAAATTACCTGGGTAGCGAAGATAAAGGATAGCGGCCACTGAAAGAGAAAGTCCTAACGCGGCAAGCCAAGGATTCGTGACCCACCCCCTAAACTGTGAAATGAGTAATGCGAAGCCTGTTTTATGGGGATTTGTTAAGTTGTCTTTTGGGGAACTCATGTTATTAGGATGCTCTATGTCAATTGAGAGACTCCAGAAAATCCTAGCACAAGCAGGAATTGCATCCAGACGAAAAGCCGAAGAAATGATCGAAGAGGGCCAGGTCACCGTTAACGGGAAGATCGCCAAGATCGGTGATAAAGCCGATTTCACCGTCGACCACATTAAGGTGAACGGAACCTTACTCCGGAAGCTTGAAGATCCGTTTTACGTCGTGATGAATAAGCCGAAGGGCGTGATTTCCATGATGAGCGATCCAGAAGGTCGCCCGACGCTTGCTGACTTCTTAGTAAAATTAAAAGTGCGCGTTAATCCAGTCGGCCGACTCGATTTTAATTCGGACGGACTTATCCTCCTTACGAACGACGGCGCGATGGCAGAAAAAATTCAGAAGAGCGACGCCTTCCCTCGCGTTTATCACGTGAAAGTAAAAGGCCACATCACGACGGAGATGATCGATCGATTAAATCGCGGGATGAGAGCGGCGCATAAGTTTGTGAAGCCCCTCTCAGTCCGCATTCACGAAGAGTTAAATCGTAAGACGAAAATTGAAATTGCGTTTCTAAATGCTGCGAACGTGGATGTTAAAACCTACTTCGAAGAAAAAGGATTTCTTGTCGAGAAAATCACCCGCACTTCTGTCGGGCACATCACTCTCCATGGGCTTGAGCCGGGGATGTATAAGACCGTGCCGAAGACGAAGTTTGAAGCGCTTGTTGCTCAGCCTGAACTCGGCGTGAAAGCTCTCGAATTCCGCCACGAAAAGGAACGCGCCATTCTTCCCCGCGATCAGCGCATGAGAAATGTGGATGAGCACGGAAAAGTGATTCCGAAAGTTTCCTCGAATCCAACTCGCATTAAGGTCGGAGAAGCAGAAGATAAACCACGCCCACGCGCTCCAAAAGTCGAACGCATCGTTGTTCGCGCTGATGGATCTGGCGATGGTCAGAAAACTCCGCCGAAGAAAAAAGAATACTCATCCTCCATCGACATGCCGAAATTTAAGAAGCGTGTTTCATCGGGGGCTGCAGGTCGTGGATTCGAAGCTCGCGGACCTCGTTCTGAGGAACGCCGTCCTTCGGCGCGCCCAGCACCTGCTGGTCGTGATGGAAAACCTCGATTCTCCCCTCGTGGCGAAGGCCGCCCTGAGGGTCGCGGCGGACGTCCGAGTTCAAAACTCGCACCACGCTCAGGCCGCCCGATTACTCGGGTAAAGCGCCGAGAATCTTAAAAAGCTGTTCTGGACATTCCTTCTGTGGGAGATGTCCGCACTTCGTGAGCTCGCGGTACTGAATCGCTGGCTGCGCTTTCATGAATCGATTTATTTCTTCCCGCGGAACGATTCGGTCAGAATCGCCGTAGATGAGTGTGGTCGGGGTATTTAAATTCGCGAGTTTCTGATCAAGGCGATCCTCAGGAACCTGCGCCTTTTTAATTTCAGTGACCGAACTTTTCTGAAATTTTTCAAACGCAATTTTCCATTCAGAGTCTGAAATTTCACGCGGTTTAAAATAAGCGCGCTTCTGAAATTCCTTTAAACTCTCGATTGTGGGCTCACTGAAAAGCTCTTTATAAGAATCTGGTCCTTCAGTCATTCCCGATGGACCGATGAGGACAAGTCTCTTAAAGATCTGTGGAGCATCTAACGCCATGAGGGTCGCCACCCACCCTCCGAAACTGTTTCCCACTAAAAGATTTTTCGTACACGAAGGCTCGACTGCAATTTTAGTACTGAGTTCCTTAGCCATCATGCTTGCACGATAAAAAAGCGGATCTTTTCGCTTAAGAGATCCTCCATGGCCTGGTAAATCGATCGCATAAATTCGAACGGCTTTATCCCCGAATGATTTCGGTTCGACGAAAAATTTTCTCCAAGTCGAAACGGAATCTCCCATTCCATGAATGAACCAGACACATTCGCACTCGGCCGGAGATTTTCCATCACACCGATCCAGCGTAAACCCTCGGTGTTTTTCCCAGAGTACGGGTTTAGCACCCGACTTCCAGAGTTTGAAACGATTTTGGGCTTCCTTCCATTCGACAGGGAGAAATAGGATCGTCCCACCAAGCAGAACAGCGCCAGCGACTAAGCCATAAACCAGAGGGATAAATCTTACGGGTTTCATTAGGTCGCTTCCTTCGAAAGACTAAGCGATGAGTTACAGTGCTCGCAGGTTTCAGCCATGGGGAATTTGTCCGCGGCCTTTGCCACCTTAAATGCTTTATGGCACTCGGGGCACTCGCCCACTCCACCGAGAACATAAGTCAGTTGCTTACTTCGATATAAAAATCCGATCACACCCGCTATCAGCATTCCAGGCACGAGGATAAAGTGAAGCCCTGGAATGATGACACAGAAAAGTCCGATACCCCAGCAGGTACCCAGCATTTTCAATGACCGGCGCGAGCGAACTTCACGACTCCAAGTGATGATTTCGACCTCACCCACGGTCGGCTTCGATTCCATCCCGCCTCGGATGTGGATTTTTACGCTATCTGTGATTCCGTCAGACATAGCTGAAGAATATCGAGGGTTTTCCAAATTCGCAGCATTTTCTTTAAGGATATAAAGGTGTTAACGCGAGTGGTAATTAACTTAACTCACAACCCCACTTCTCTTTAGGTTTGCATTCTCCCCCGCGAAGATCTAAGACTACATCTCCCTGCAAAGGTGAATGGCGCGAGGTGGAGCAGCCCGGTAGCTCGTTGGGCTCATAACCCAAAGGTCGTTGGTTCAAATCCAGCCCTCGCAACCAA
>JBGSHQ010000108.1:0-38199 GCA_041752095.1 Bdellovibrionia bacterium | reverse complement strand
GAGCCGTCGAGTGCGAGTTCTTCCAGTAAAGCGAGTGCGTTCGAATGGAGTTTAAAAAGGTCGATACAGCTTTCTCGTTCAGGCGCGAGCCGAAGCATGAGTTCATTAAAGACCGATGCCAGCGCGAGTATTTCAAAATTTTTACGAAGGCCCTCGAAAGATTTTCGAATTACGGCTTCTTCGACGCGAAAAAGATCGGCGCCCTGTTTAGCAGGGGCGATTCGCCAGGTCGAAGCCGTGAAGGGATCAAGACAAGCTCCAAAACGCCTCGACTGGATCGCGTTTCGAGCAAGCGCAGAAATTTTACCGTTATTTTCGGTGAGTGCTGTAACAATGCGGTGTCGTTCTTCGAAAGCAACCGCGCGTAGCACGATTGCAGTGTCTTCAAATACTTCACTCATTATTTTTTCCCAGAGCTTTTCTGACGATCTGCAGACGGGTCGGTTTTTGCGCAAGGAATGGTTTCGAGTGAATTTGCAATGACTGCACCCGGTAGGGTTGCGTACTGAATCACGCGAGCAATGTGGCGCTGGACCACACAGCTTTTAAACCAGGTTTGTGAGGCATCTATGCCGTAAACACTCTTATATTCGATTTTCTTCGTTTTAGAGTTCCACTTCCCACCCCAGTAAAGGGCTTCGATTAAGTCGTGTGGTGTGAGTGTTTTCCAGTCTGAGCCCGACTCGTGAGAACTCACCGTCATTCTAAAATAATGCTGAAGAAGTGAAATTTCGCGTTCACCCGCATTATAAACCGCATCTGCCAGTAGCCAGCCCGTATGAAGAGGGAAATAAGGACTCTGATATTTCCGCATACACGAACGAGGAAAAGTAGTTCCCGCGGGATATTTTTCTGCATCCTTTAATCCCTGGGGAATTCCTGAAAAGAGGCCGTTTAAAATCTTTCCTTTTGCAGCGATTCCGAGTTTTGAATCTGAACAGTTCTTCACAAAAGAAGAAATTGCTGTAAAACGATTTTTTTGTATCGATTCAATCGCAGGTGGAAATGAAACCACGACATCATCATAGAGAATTCCTGCAAACTCCTTAGGAGTCAGTTCGTAATCAGGTCGTCCACCTAGCTTTTTCAAAGCGATGTCATAAAAGGATTTCACAATCTCACTCGGTAAAACATCCGCAGCACATGAAATTCCTACGGGCCAACCAAAAGCAATTTGATCGACATCAGAAAACGAATTCATGAATCGGCACCATTCACCCACATTAGTCTGACCGATACCGCACGAATAATTGCCACCGTCGACCGAAATGCCGAGGTCCGATAAAAGAGATTCTTGTTTTAGAGCACCAAAGAGAATCTGTGGTGGCATATTAGCGGCTTCGGCGGCTTCGTACGTGGCTAATAATTTTTCATCAATGTGATCCGCCTGCTTATTCCACATCCAAGCCCAAGCGAGAGCTGTTTTCGTCATACTGCCAGGGAAAGTCTTTTCTCTTCGATCGACTTCGCGCGCTCGGCATACATTTAGATCTGGTTTATGGTCGATGCTCCAGTAAATCACTTCATCAGGAGTGAGAGTGGTGGGTAGATCGCTCACGGGATTTACAACCCCTGAAAGATCTAAGCATTGAATAAATTTTGGAATTTGATTTTCAATGCAATCGACATCGGGGTTAGCCCAGTCGGGAGTAAAAGCAGGTCGGGGTGAGTTCTGCGATAGGCCGAGCTCATCTTCGATATGGGCAGCATATCCCATTCGAACTTCTCCGGAAGATGCAGAAATCGAAAATCCTAGCGCAAGACCAGTATAAATGAAGCCCGCAAATCCTTTTGCAGTGAAGTTCATAGATTAAAGCTAGCACGGATGTGGGGTGCTGTCCTATTCTTGGGTGTATGGAAACAAGTAGTGGCGCCGTATTTTTAAACCTCGTGGGAAGGCTCATTCCCCTCTATATAATAGTGGCCACTGGATTTATTGCGGGTCGTAAGATGAAGATTGATCGGGATTCGATCGCTAAACTCGTCATTTATATTGTTTCGCCCGTGGTTGTATTTACGAATGTAAGCCAAATCGAAATGCGTCGGGAATACCTCGCCGTCCCTTTTGGTTTTGCTATTCTCTGTTCACTTTTAGCCGTCATTTTCTTGGCATTTTCAAAAACCGTCGGGAAACGTCTCGGACTCGATGGTCCACTCGGAAACTTGCTCGCGTTTTCTGCAGGCAATGCAAACACCGGGTATTTTGGGTTACCCGTAGCGATGATGCTTTTTGGACCGAGTGTGATTGGTCTCTATTTACTCTTTTGTCTGGGCTTCATTCTTTATGAAAACTCGGTCGGGTTTTATATCCTCGCTCGTGGGAATGCCACGGCTCGAGAGGCATTGAATCGGTTATTAAAGTTACCGGCACTTTACGCATTTGCTGCTGCACTCATTGCAAATGCGGCAGGGTTAAAGCTGTCAGGAAGTTTTGCTGATTTTTCAGGATTTTTTCGTGGCACCTATTCTGTACTTGGCGTGATGCTGATCGGACTAGGCGTGGCTGAAATTCGATCGCTAAAATTTGATTGGCTCTTTATTGGGATCGCATTTATTGGAAAATTTATCGTCTGGCCTGCGGTGATATCGGGCTTTATTCTTCTCGATAGAAATCAGTTTCATTTTTATGATGAACGCGTTCATCAGATGCTTCTACTGATTGCGTGTGTTCCTCTCGCTGCAAATACAGTAGCGTTTGCAACACTTCTGAAAACTGAACCCGAAAAAGCAGGAGTCGTCGTTTTATTTTCGACACTCTTTGCTCTCTTTTTTCTTCCCGCAATGGTCAGCGTTTTATTTTAATTGTAAAACGGTGTTCGGAAAAAGACTGATCATACGATCGATCACCCAAGTCGCCCGGAGGTAGTTAATTAAGCCACCGCAGTAATACTCGGATGGGCCAGCAGGTCTGCCGTTACGCTGGCAGAGTGGGCTTCCTGGAATTCCTCTTCGATCCGCATATCCTTGGACATAACCTAGGAAGTGGCCTGACCACGAAATTATGAGTGATCCACTGGTGCCTGGCGCACCGTCTGCATTACCCACAAAATACGGAGCCGGATTATTTCGATTTTGATAGTCGACGGGTTTTGGAACCGTCGTTCCATACGCGATACGGTAATCGCCTCGAACTGAAACATCGGTATAGTAGCCCTGACGAATCAGGACGGAGCTATTTCCACGTGATGTGGTCGGTGGAAAGCCAACCATGTAATAAGAGGTTCCAGTCGGAAAGTCTCTGGTGCCGCCGATAGTAACGTAAGACGCTGGCCGATAACCGATCGCATGGAGAATGATAAAGTCTCCACCGCGGTCGATCGTGTACTGATCGGGGCGAGCGATTAACTCGAGTTGTAAAATGACTTCGGCTGGAGTGTTTGGAAAAACTCGCGCACGAAAATCTTTACAGAGGTAACCCCGATTTAAGGGAAACTCCAAAGCTCGAGAGCGGTCTTCATAATCGGGTGAAGGAAAGCGACCGCCGCAGTTGGTTCCGACATGATGGTTCGTTAATAGATGTCCTTCAGACGAAATAAAAAACCCATTCGCAAGCGGTGAGTATCTTCCGTCGTTTCCCCGCATTTCGAAAAGTACGGCCGCGCCTCGCGCAGTACTCAGTAGGCGATTTGCAGCGCCACCAAACTGGTCCACACGATAAAAACCTTCTTCAGCAAAGGCGTTCATCATGAGTGTCGTAAAGAATAGAGTAATAATAGAGAGTCTCATTCGTCGAATTCCCCCCGGAGAGACGAAAATTAAATAGAAAGCACTCTCGGGTTTATCGACCTGGGCATTCGGGGTCAACCGTTTAGCCATATTCTTGACGAGTTTACTCTTTAAACTGTTAAGTGGGGGAGATCGTTACAAGATATTTAACCCTTTGAAATAATAAGGAAAAAAACAATAAATTCACAACTGTCTAAAAAACCAACTATATCGCTCAACTTTTAGCCAGTTCGAGGCGAAAAGCATACTGAAGGAAAGTGGCAGGTTAATCCCTATGCTTGTAATCATTGGTGGTATTTTCGTCTGTGTCTGCGTGTTCGGGGCTTTCGCCTTTCACGGTGGAAATCTCGCTGTTCTCTGGCAGCCGGTAGAAATTGTGATTATTGTTGGCGCCGGAATTGGCGCAACAATCATTTCCTCGAGTCCTGCTGTTCTAAAAGAAATCGCTCACCAAATTCTTCTCACCTTAAAGGGTAAACCTCCGACTAAAACGGAATACACTGAGGTTCTCTTGCTCATGTACGAAATTATTAAAACCGCTAAGGGAAATCCCCTCTCACTCGAAGCACACGTCGAAAAACCTGAGGCATCCGAAATTTTCAAACGCTATCCATCGGTCATCGCAAATCATCATGTTCTCCATTTTCTTTGCGATACACTGAAAGTCCAGATCTCTGCTCCGATGTCTCCTTACGACTTAGAAGATCTCATGGATAAAGACATCGACGCGATTCACGCAGCAGAAATGAAAGCAGCAGTCCAAGTCGGTAAGTTCGGGGATGCGATGCCGGGTCTTGGAATTGTTGCCGCCGTTCTCGGGATCGTACAAACCATGGGTAAGTTAACCATGGGTAAAGAGGTGATCGGGCACTCGGTTGCCGCCGCTCTCGTCGGAACCTTTCTCGGTATTCTCGTTTCTTACGGTTTTATGGGTCCTATTGCTGCTCGTATCGAACTCGGGATCAATGACTCAGGTGCTGTTTTTAATGCCGTAAAAGCAGCTCTTTTGGCTTATGCGAAAGACTGTTCGCCTAAAGTTTGTGTAGAGTTTGCACGTCGTTCAATTCCACCGGAAGTTCGCCCATCTTTCGACGAAGTCGATAAGGCAACCTCTGGCGCAGGTAAAGGTGGAGCTGCTGCTGCAGCATAAAGGTAAGGTAACGTGGCTGATTCATCAAAATCGACAATCGTCATTAAGAAGGTAAAAGGGGGTCATGCGGGTGCGCATGGGGGTGCCTGGAAGGTTGCCTTTGCCGACTTCATGACCGCCATGATGGCCTTCTTCCTCGTGATGTGGCTGATGGGATCTGACGAAGAAACGAAGGCTTCGATTTCGAATTACTTCAATAACCCAACCTCCGCGCTTCGGATCGATCTTTCAAATAAAGATAACGTTCCGCTCGGAGACCGAACTGGAGCGGGTGAGAGTGTCTTAAAGGGTGCTGAGGGAGAAATTCCAGAACAACTCGTTCAGAATCCATCGAAGCCTCTGCTTGAAAATAATACGGCTGCTGAAGATGCAGCGGATGCGGCAGCAAAGTTAGTCAGTTCAGGTGACCGTGTGATGGTCGAGGTCATGCGCTTCTCAGTTTTAGAAGATGATCTTTTCCAACCCGGCGCTACGGATCAGTGGAAGGCGGGGATTGAAAAGATTTTTCATAAGATCGGTCGACTCGCAAAGAACCAGTCCCAAGGAAAGCTCACGATTCGGGGTTCATGGGGTTCGGCTGATACGGGTAACTATGACTTCCAAGTCGCCCGCACCGTTTCGGTCGCACGTTACTTAGTCGATCATAAGCTGATCGAAGAAGACCGAATTTCGACGACGATGTACCGTAAGAAGGTTAAAGATCGCGAGGAGTCTCGAAGTCCCTCAAGCGATGCCCCTCGGGTAGAGTTCATTTTTCAATAACACAAATAAAATCGTACACTTATGATTAGTCAATCTAGGGAACCCTAGATTGACACTGCGCGCCGTTTTAGATACAGATGGCGCATGAAATTGCGAAACTTTCATCGGTCGGTTGGGGTTCCTTTTTTAGTCCTAGTACTCTTTTCAGCTGCCTGTTCTGACCGTAAGGGTAGGGCACCTCTGGAACCCGTCCAAGAGAAGCAAAAATCACCGCCCGTTGTTCCAGCGGCGGCTTGTGCAAAAGCCCCGATGACGCTCGAAAAAAACGAAGTCCTTCTCTCTATTCTGGGGACGAATGATATTCACGGATCGATCGCACCTAAAAAAATGAAGAGCGGCGAACCGATCGGTGGAATGGCGTTTTGGGCAGGAGCAGTTCGCGCCGTTCGTGAGGGTGTATCGAAACGCTACGGTGAACGGGGTGGAGTTCTCGTTCTCGACGGCGGCGACCAATTTCAAGGATCCCTTCTCTCGAATTACTCTGAAGGTGCTCTCATGTTCTCGCTCATGAACGACGTGGGCTACGATGCAATTGTTCCGGGAAATCATGACTATGATTTCGGACCTGAGGGTTGGTTAATAGACCAAGTCATTCCCGGTCAATCGGGTGACCCGCGTGGGGTGATAAAGAAACTTTCTAACACCGCTCATTTTCCAATGCTCTCGGCAAATACTTATAAAAAATCTACTCTTAAGGCAGTCGATGGAAAAGAAGCAGAAGTAAATTCAATCGGCTGTGAATCGAAAGATATTCTCGACTGGACGACAGCAGAACGCCCTGAGTTTCTTCAGCCCTATGTGATTAAAACGGTTGCTGGCCTTCGTGTCGCGATCATCGGGCTTGATAATCCCTCTACGCCGAGTACGACCACTCCGGCGAATGTGAGTGATCTCTGTTTTAGAACGGCTTTCGATGAATATAAAAGAATTCGTACCGAACTTGAAGGTCAGGCCGATCTCTATGTAGCGGTTATTCATGATGGCGACATTAATCAGGATAAAAATCTTTCCTCCCTTCTCGAGTCGATCACCTCATGGCGCGAGGATGGAGTAGATGCGGTCATTGGTGGACATACCCATACAGTGAACCGGATCGAAAAAAAGGGTGTTTACGCGATTCAGTCTGGGTCGTATGGAGACGCGTTCGGCCGGATAGACCTCGTTATTGATTCGATCACGAAAAAAGTGATTAAAGAAAAAACACGTGTCGCTGCTGGAGCGCTTCTTCTCAGTCAGTCTTGCGATAAAAAAATAGATTCATTTTGCGAAGAAGTTCCTGAAGAAAAAATCACTTATGAATGTGAAGGCGTTTCTGAGCTTCCATCAGCCGTAGAAAAAATTAATCTAGCTCAGGCAGAATTAACCCCACTCGCAGGAAAAATATTAGGGACCGCGGACGCTCCTATTACGAAAAATCGTGATAGCGAAAGTGCGCTCATGAATTTTATTACGGATACCTACCGAAAGGCGTCGGGAGCCGATATTGCTCTTGTGAATACGGGTGGGATTCGGGTGAACATCGAGCCGGGTGTTTTCACTTACGAAAATCTTTTCCAAATATCTCCGTTTAATAATCGAGCCGTCATTCTCGCACCTATGAAGGTTTCCACTCTAGTAAAAATTATGGATCGATCGGCGCGTGCATGTGGAAAGCACGGCGCGGTTCTCGGTTCGGGTATTCGAGTGGTCTATCGCCGGGGTGACTGTAAAGACGCTGTGGATGGTCTAGACCCTACGGGTGGTGTCGTTTCGATTCGGCTTGATGATGGAACACTCATTTACGATGGAACCGATACTTCGAATCCGATCGTAAACGAACGGGATCTCCGCGTGGCCACACTCGACTTTTTAGAAGCGGGCGGATCCGGCTATATTTTCTTTAAGGAAGCTCCGCGCGCTGCCGATATCGGAATATTCCGAGAAGTGCTGGTAGACGAACTCTCAAAAAATCCTGGGAAAATATCTGCAAAAATCGATGGACGTTTTGTGAATGAGATAAAATGAGTCAAACTCTAATTTTTCGCGAAAGCTCCAAAGTCGCCCAAATCGATTTCATCGATTCGAACCTAAATCTTCTCGCCCATGCCCAGACTGTGGAGCTTGAAATTGGGTCACGGTGTGGTGGACATGGTAAGTGTGGGGGGGACCGAGTCCAGATTCTTGATGGATCCACCGTGCCTCTGTCTGCGTTAACGGAAGCAGAGCATAAGATTTTAACTACGGATGAGATTAAAAAAGGTTACCGCCTAGCTTGTCAGTGCTTTCCAAATAGTAATGAGGGCATCCTTCTGTTTGCGATTTTTCCGAATCTCCAGTAGCCCTTAAGGCTATGGCAACGACTCCACTTTGGATCCTATTTATCGGCTGGGCTACGAAAGCGGTTTTACTCTTTTTAGCGGGACTATCGGTTTGGTCGGTTTCAATTTTGATCGACCGGAAAAGAAAGTTTAAGGAACTTTTTTTAAATGAGGGTTCTAATGAAGTCAGAGAACTCATCCGTAGTGAAAACCTACCAGGAATTAAAAAGTGGGCTGCAGAAAATAACTCTCTTCAGTCGCTTGCTCTTCGTGAAGTCATTGCAGCACCCCAGACAGCAGAAGCGATTGCATATGCGCAGAAATCTTACCTCGCTGATCGCCGCTCAGAGCTTTCAGTGGGACTTCCGATTTTAGCAACGCTAGGATCGAACGCTCCGTTCATCGGATTATTTGGAACCGTCTTAGGGATTATTCAGTCCTTCGCGGCTCTCGCTACTTCGAGTTCAGCAATGAACCAAGTCATCGCCTCACTCGCAGAAGCTCTGACCGCAACAGCGGTCGGGCTCTTCGTCGCAATACCAGCAAGCGTCGGCTATAACTTTTTTCTTCAGAAAATGAAGTCGGCAGTGGCTGACTGTGAATCACTTCGGGATCTCTATCTTTCTCGGTTCATTCTTAAGGACTCTCGATAATGGCCGGAAATTTACCTTCTTCGACAGAAGAAGAATCACTCATTTCGGATATTAATATTACGCCGTTTGTGGATGTGGTTCTCGTTCTGCTCGTGATTTTTATCGTCACGGCACCTGCTCTCGTTAAAGACACGATTGGTCTTAAGCTCCCAAAGGCAACAAGTGCCGATGGTTCCTCTGTGGAAACGCTTGGAATCGCCGTCACTCGCCAGGGTCAGATTCTATTAAATGGAGTAATGGCGACAGAAGAGGCAGTGACTGCCGCCGTGAAGGCAGCGATCGAGAAAAATCCGACCGCACAAGCCATCGTTGCTGCCGATGGTGAAGCGAGGCATGCGGACGTGGTTCGTGCGATCGATCTCCTAAAGCAATCGGGCATGAATCGATTTGCGCTCCAAATTGAAAAGGAAAAGCAGTGAGTGCGGGAGCAAACTCATTTGTTGCTCGTTTAAGTCCCTGGAAAATTTCTCTAGGAACTCATTTTCTCTTTTTTTTGGTTATTCTTTATATGGTTATTCCTCATTCGCAAAACGATTCGATGGATTTTGAGGTTTATGAGCAACCCAAGGTGGCAGCTGCACCCGCGATCCAGCTTTCTAAACCGATTCCTGAAAAAAAGAAGGAGCCAGAAAAGCGCGCTGTTTTTGGAGCCTCTCGTAAATCGATTCTGGATTCGACGAATGATCCTTCTACTGCCGAGGTAAAAGCTGGAAATACAGTGGCGAAAACTCCGGACACTGAAAAATTAAGAGCGGACGATGCCGATTCGATCCCCATACCGGTCGAAGAATATTTAGTGAGTGCGATGCCCATCCTCGAGAATGAATTTCGAGTTCCTTATCCACCCGAAGCTCGTAAGGCAAATATTCAGGGTCGCGTGATTATGGATCTCATCATCGATAGCTTAGGAGCCGTTCGCCAGGCGACTCTGGTGAGTGGACCCGGCTTTGGGTTGAATGAAGCAGCCCTGAGCGCTGTTCGAAATTTTAAATTTAAGCCCGCAAGGGTTCAAGATAAGCCTGTCGCGGTAAAAATACGATATGCTTATCAGTTTGTTTTGGAGCGATGATGTTTCTAAGTGTGATGTTGTTTTTGGTTTCTTCAGTTTTTGCAGGTTCGATCGAGGGAACTCTTTTAGAAAAAGGGACTAAAACCCCGATCCCAGAAGCGAATGTCTTTATCCTTTCATCCCTGAATCCCGAAGCCCTAAAGGCGACAACCGATAGTGCCGGTCTTTTTCGTTTTCCAGAAGTTCCTGAAGGCGATTTTAAATTTATCGTTAATCTCACCGGGTATGAAAAACTCGAAGAACCCGATTATTATATGAATGGAGAACTAAGACCTTCACGGATTCTTTATCTCCCTAAAGTTTCCTATCAGATTTATGAAACGACGATTTACGGGAAAGAGCAGAAGCGCGATGATTCGACTCGTTCTTTAAAGGCTTCATTCGCTGCTAAATTACCCGGGTCCAATGGCGATCCGATTAAAGCGGTTCAGAATCTACCAGGAATATCGAGAGCGTCAGGTTTTAGTTCTCAGGTGATCATCCAGGGGGCCTCACCCCAGGATACGCGATACACCATCGACGGCCATGAAGTTCCGATCATCTTCCACTTTGGAGGGTTTTCCTCTGTTGTTTTTCCCGAAGCACTCGACCGAGTCGATTATCTTTCTGCCGGTTATAGTGTCGAGTATGGACGTGCGATAGGTGGATTAGTCGGAGCGTGGACGAAGAAGCCGAGCCGTGAACGGTTTAAGGGTTTTGTTTATGCTGACTTAATTAACGCTGGTGGAGCGATCGAAACTCCAGTGGGTGAAACAGGTTCACTGACTCTAGGACTCCGTCGAAGTTATATTGGAAATGTTTTAAAGGCGGTTTCGAAGGTTAAGGAAGACTCAGACTTTAGCCTGACAGCGGCTCCGACCTTCCAGGATTTTACTCTTGTTTATGATCAGCCACTTTCAGTAAACGATGATTTTAAATTTGATTTTATTCTTTCGGATGATCTTTTTGAGTTTGTTCTAAAGGATTCACCTGAAAATGATCCTAAAATTCGGGGTAGTTTTGAGACCCGGACTTCATTTCTCCGTTTAATCCCTCAGTGGACGCATCGTCATGATGAAAGGACAACGAGTCGTTTATCGTTCGGTTTCGGTCGGGACTGGATAAAGTTCTTGCTGAATGACCAGTATTTTCGACTTTCACTCCTATCGATTACGAATCGATACGAACTTGAAAAAAAATGGGGTGAGGGAACCACGAGTTATTTTGGACTCGATAATAATTTAGGATGGGCAGATGTTTCCCTAAATTTACCAAGCTTCTATAGCCAGGGAGGAGTAAATAATCCCCTTTCTACTGGGACTCAGCGCCGAGTCGATGTCAGTCAGTCGAGCCATAAATTCGGCACTTACTGGAATAATGAATTAAAACTTTCACCCATCTGGTCGATTAAACCAGGACTTCGCTACGATTATTTTACGACAAATAAAAGTGGGGATATTTCTCCACGTTTTGCTATTCGCCGTGAGATGACACCTTGGAGTTCACTCCGGCTTGCAACAGGACTCTACTACCAGCCGCCGCGCGAGCAAGAAACGAATGAAACGATCGGAAATCCGAATCTCCTCACTCCGCGCTCTACCCACCTTGCACTCACATACGATCGTGATTTTCGTGAAGGGGCATCGAACGGATGGAGTTTTCAGGGCGGACCCTTCGCACGTTATTTCGATCGACTGATTATTCCTTCGAGTGCATATGTTACGAAAAATGGAGTCGCGACGCCTGAATACTATAATAATGATGGGCTAGGTCGTTCTTATGGTCTTGAGGCTCTGCTTCGGCTTGATGCAAATCCATGGAACGGGTGGCTTTCTTACACCCTCTCCAGAAGTAATCGAAAAGATGGAACCCAACCCTGGTTCCCATCCCAGTATGACCAAACCCATAATATTAACCTGATCGTAGGTAGAGATTTACCACGGAACTGGCGCATTGCTGGACGTTTTCGTTATGTAACTGGAAATCCTCTGACCCCTGTCACAGGGTCCGTATTCGATTCGGATAATGATGCTTATATTCCGATTCGCGGCCCTTTTTATAGTGAGCGAGTGAATGCTTTCACTCAACTTGATATTCGTGTTGATAAAAAATGGATTTATGACCGTATGATCGTGACTGCCTACCTCGATATCCAAAACGCCACGAACAGAAAGAATGTCGAGAGTGTGAGTTACGCTTATGATTATTCGAAACGGGCGGACGTAACCGGATTACCGATTATTCCTTCCATCGGCCTTAAAGGAGAGTTTTAAAATGAAAATCATCAAGCAGGCTTTATTTTTTATTTTTCCTCTTCTTCTTTCTTCATGTGGCAACGATGGACTCCCTGATTACTTTCTACTCGATCGACTCCGTGTCCTAGCGACGACGAATAGTGTGGCGGCTTCGGAATTTTCAGCAGGGGATTCAGTCACGCTTTCTTTTCATATTTCAGATCCGAAAGGGGCTGGGCGTACGCTTTCTTATTCGGTTCAGGCTTGTGTTGATCCCGGTATCAGTATCGGGCTTACTCCGACTTGTGCGGGGAACCCTACCGCTACGACCGCAATCACCGGATCGCTTGTACCGGGGAGTGCGGCGACGAATTATTATGGCGTTTTAACCCCTCCCGCATTTACGGTCCCAGCAGCAGGGATTGTTTTTATTAATCCCCTCACCGGTACAGCGCGTTCGGCAGCGGACCAGTATAATGGAGTGGCATATCTAGTCGTAATGACATTGACCGCATCGACCACCGAATCGGTCACTGCATTTAAGAGGATTATCGTCTCGACGAAGACGACGAAAAATCAGAATCCGACTTTTAGTAGTCCCGAGCTCTTATTCGCGGGAGCGTCGGCTGCGAGTTACACCCTAACGACGGATGCATTAACGATCGCCGCCCAGGTTTCGACTTCGAGTTCTGAATCGTATTCTGCCCAAAACGCAGATGGATCTTTTACCGCATCGACGGAGAAACTTACTCTGACCTGGTTAGTAAGTTCAGGAAAGATGAGGCTCTCTCGTTCGGATCTCGGGGTCGATAATCGATTTACTCCTGAGTCTCCACTTCCCGCAGTGACTAGTTTTATTGCGGTGCTTCGGGATGATCGCGGTGGGTCAGCAGTTTTCTCTATTAATAAGTAAAAAAAGGAAATGAGTCAGTTTTCTGGCGGTATGCGGCTTGACCTTGGGGTCCCGCCGTTTTCTTATTCTCAGACACTCATTGGGCAAAGGAACGCTTCAATGAAAAGTCATTAAAAATGACCGGGGGGAATTTCATGAATAAGACACTCAGTACACTCGCGCTATTCGCGCTTCTGCCAGCATCCACGTTCGCCGCAACCATTGCGATCATCGATTCGGGTTCGGATTATAGCCACACGGCGCTTGCCCCTCAGTATGATGCGAACTCGAAGGAAATTCCGGATAATAAAACGGACGATGACAAAAACGGGGTCATCGATGATGTTTACGGTTATAATTTTGCAGAAAAAAATAACCTCGTCATCGATATGAGCTATCTCGAGCGTTTAAAGCCAAATATGGCTGATATTCATCGCCTTTTTGAAATTCAAGTTCGCGCTCTCGAAAAGACTGCCAACCAAGCGGATAAAGACTGGTATAAAGCAAAAATCGCTGATGAAACCTTTCTAAAAGAACTCCAAGTATTTGGAAATTTCGCACATGGAACCCACGTCGCGGGAATCACAGGCGGACATTCGACGAAAGTAGAAGTCGAGAATCACCCTTACGCAGTGAAGATCATTCCAACTGAAGTAAAACTTCCATTTTCTGTGAAGTTTGCCCAGAGCCCTGAATTTCGTTCGATGATGAACATGGGTCCTGGTGGTGGAAGTAAAATTCCCGTTTCGCTTCGGGAAGCTCTTTTTCCAGCCGCTCTCCAGCTCTTAGCTAAGTTCCAGACTAAAATCTTCGGAACGGTTGGAACTTATGTGAATGCGCGTGGGTCGGATATTGCGAACGGTTCATTTGGGATTGGATATGAACAGGCCGGAAAAATCGTAGAAATGCTTTATAATCTCGTCTTTAAAGAAGAAGAGCGCAATCCTGCTAAACTCCAAGAATTCAACGCATTCTATATGCAGCGAATTTTAACGGGAGCACGCGTGATGGTGGATACCGCTCCTAACACCTTTTTCGTATTTGCTGCGGGTAACGATGGCAGTGATAACGATGCAAAGCCTGTTAGCCCAGCTAACGTAGGGACTGATAACTCGATCTCAGTAGCGGCAACGCTCTTTAATCGTGAACTTGCTTCGTTCTCGAACTACGGAACAAAGGTCGATGTGGCGGCTCCTGGAGTCGGGATTAAATCTCTTTATCCTGGAAATGACTTCGGTTTGATGTCTGGAACTTCTCAGGCTTCTCCCTATGTTGCGGGTGTAGCGGCATCGATTAAGAATGCAAACCCTGCACTTAAGCCTTCCGAGATTAAGCAAATTCTGATGAGTACGGTCGACACGAAGCCATGGCTCATCGGTAAGGTGAAGTCGTCTGGTATCGTAAACCCTGCACGTGCTGTCGATGCAGCAGTTCTATCCAAGACGATGTCTGTCTATAATGCATCGAATGCGGCGATGTCCCGGGTGAAGGATCTGGAAATCGACGAAGCACCGACGACAACGTCGACTGAAGATGACGGTGGAATTGTTGGATTCTTCCCACTCGTCAGTCCGATCGATTAATAGCTTCTGCTAAAATGATTAAAAAGCCCTCATTCGATCTTCGAGTGGGGGCTTTTTTTTCGACTTCATCCCGACTAGGATCGAACGATGTCAAATCTCCCCTTTAAAACCACCTACACCCATTCCCATATTTATTTCACACCAGATATCCGAGAAATCGCGGTCCGGTTTCGAAAGAAGATCGTTGAGAAGTTTGATGGGCGTGCCCAGATTAGTCGCCTTATTGACCGTCCGATCGGGCCACATCCCGTACCGATGTTCGAGGTTGATTTTCATTCGGAGCTAGCGACTGAGCTTGCACCCTTTCTAGAGAAAGAACGGGAAGGTCTTAGTATTCTGATTCACCCTGTTTCCGACGAAGAGGTGAAGGATCATACGGAACGCGCCGTGTGGATGGGGAAAAAGCTAGAACTGAATATCGATTTCCTAGAAGAGTTTATGGCTGGAAAAGTCGGGAGTGTTCGTACTGACCTTCATACGAAGAAATAATCAGGCCCAATAAAAAACCCCGAAGGATTTCTCCTCCGGGGTTTTTTTTCTTTATTTAATTTTTTTCTTAATCAAGCCCTGGAACTTGGCCTTTATACCAACGCTTCAGAACTTCTTTCATTGTTTCTTCGTTTGTTCCCCAGCTCTTAGCGGCATCAGCAACCGTCTGCTTCATCGCAGCCTTATCGCCTTTAGCAGCATCCAGAACGGCTTTCTTCACTTTTAGGTAATCAACGCCGTAGAGCTTCTGAGAAAACTCTGCAAAGTCCTTTTCAGTTTTTGCACGGGATTTTCCGATTTTTGCCCAGTCGTTTAAGGTACGAGCGATCTGTACACCTTTAGCTGCAGAGAGGTTATATTTTGCTGCGAGATCCTTGCCTGCTTTAGCAACGACTTTTGCTTCCTGAGCGGCGACATCGCGAACGATGTCTCGTCCGCCGGAGCCTTTCTTCTTGTTCAGCGCATTTCCATAGTCATCATACAGAATTCCGGTAGGAGAGAGCCATGCCCAGCCTTCGTAAGAATAGAGGACGCCGTTTAGATAATAGGTCCAGTAGTCATACTCTGGCCAATAATAGTTTTCGAAGTACGGATCTTCGAAGTCCATGATCTTAATCAGGTCGCGGCCATAGACGTAGAAGTTACATCCAGCACGTGGTCCCTGACCCGCGGTCGCACACCCATTTCCATACACATCAAACCAGGCATAGACGACAGGATCGATGATGATTACGCCACCACCTCCTCGGCCGACACCGCCAGTTCCAGAACAGTCTGCTCCGCCCAGTGCGAGAATGGTAAGGCATCCTGCTAACACCGTCGTTAAATTTTTCTTCATTACACTCTTCATATTGTTAGTACTCCTCTTTAAGTTGGGGACGCTGGGGCTTCTTTTAAAACCTTCTTCCAGTCTGGTTTGCAGACTTAGTGCCAACTCTTAGGAAGAATTTATTGCGTCGCGTGAAGTTCATGAATTCTTTAAAGGATACTGGATATTAGCCATAAAAAATGGCAAAAATGCGATACTAAAACCCGGTGCCAATTTGGGAAATCAGGGTGCGAGGTGACAAATCGCTCCGCCTAAAAACGGTAAGGAATCCGAATCATCTGGTCGCCGCAGAAGTAAACGGCCTGAGCTGGATTGAGTGAGTTCGGTTCCATTTTTGCGAGCCAGTCACAGTCTTCAGATGCCATTTGAATTCGAAGTGCAGCAGGACGGGTCAGCTCGATACTCGTGCCACCCCAACGAACCGGGGTGATGACCTCTGCACCTGGATAGGCACCGAATCCATCTGGAATCTGGATCGCTGGGAGGCGAACGCCGCCGCTCTCTGCAACAGCGCCGAGGAAGCTCAGTTCGTAGAGTGCAGTAGGGAGGTAGGTGTATCTACGGAGGGACGTTGATAAAATTTTATTCGTAGTCGAGTCTCCGTAAAGAAGGTCGTAGTTCCCCTGTCCGAATGCTCCCGTAAATCGAGTGGATGTATCGACGAATGAAGAAATGGTTTTATAAACGGTTTCGGTGGGAGCGAGTGGAGTGATCCGCTGTTCAAGCACGAGATAGTGATCCCCCGTACGAATGAGTGAACTGATTTTCTGTGAATTCAGTCCCGAGTTTCCAGAAAAACTGGAAGCTGCACTAGTTGAAGCAGGATCAAGAGTGAAAGTCTTTGGAGATTCCACCGATCTAAAGTTTCGATAATTGGGCATCTCGACTGTGAGCATCTTCATTGGATCATTCAGCGATGAGATTTCACCTACGAAAACGTTACTGACATAATTATCCGTCTGGGTAATTAAAACAGACACTTTTCCGTTTATTCTCTGTGATGTGCTTTGGGAGAGGAGCCCGAGTACAACACAGTCTTTAGTGAGAAGAGGGTTAACGGGGAGAGCGATAGAGCGGACCCCATCACTCGTAGCTGGGTCGTGATAATAGATTCGAGGTTCGGAGTCTTCATCATCACTTGCGGTCGGATTCCATGGATCATACTTCGTCGATTTTTCTGAGGTGGGCGTAATGCCTGCCCCCGTCCAAATCGGTACAAGCCGACTTCCAGCGCGAATCCATTGGAAACGGTCGAGGGTTAAAACAGTCGAACGATTTTTAAAGAGGTAGGAAGGTATAACTTCTTCGCCGTTTGCATCCCGGTAATCCATTTGAAAATAGGGAATTTTATCTTCTTCTTCTCCAGGAAGAAAACTCGTAAAAACATAGTCAGGCTTTCCATCCAGATTCACGTCAAGTCTCTGCACTGTTCGAGGTGAACCATCCTTGGGTGCTGTGATCGACTTAATGGGGCCAGCACTATAATAGTTACCCGTTGAGTCTTGAGTTTCGCGTAGAATCTGAATTTTCCAAGCATCATCGGCCAGTTCATAGGTGACGTAATCTTGCTCAGGTTTTCCATCCATCGACTGGATAGTGAAAACGACCGCATTTGGATTAACGGTCCCGCGGATCGGGAGTCGAATCGCGTTTGGTAATAAAGATGATTTTTCGAGTACGACAGAAATTTGGAGTTGAATCCTGATCTTTTCGATTGGAAATCCATCTGAAGAAATCTCAAGAACGAGTGTTGCATCACTTGTCACTCGTGGATCGGTAATCAGAATCTGAGTGTCGAGCGTTTTCGTTTCACCTGATTTCCAGTTTTGAATTTTAAATTTCGAAGAGTTCAATTTAATCTGACTTAAGGTTTTATCTCGTTCAGAAAGAGTGAGTGTAGCAGATGTGGTCGCAGCAGTTTTCCAAATATTTTTTAGATCGATAGAGAGATCAGCCGTGTTAGTTTTTCGGTCCCAGATGACAGGATAAATCCCTTTATTTACAGGAGTGATATACGGCTGTGGTGTAGCACTCAGTGCTCCTTTGACGTCGAGGTTTCCCGCGAGTGTGACTTTTCCCTCTGAGTAATTTCTTTTACGAGCACCTACCAGCAGTCGCGCAATAGATTCCTGCACGGTGAGGCCTTGCGATCTTAATACCGCTAGTGCGCCAGCAGTATAAGGAGCGGCAAACGAGGTTCCGTTATCAAAATCATATCCCTGACCGTCGGTGTAGAAAAAGGGATCCTGATCCATCTGGCAAGTGGAGAGAATACTAAAACCAGGGGCTGCGATATCGACACCGGAGCCAAAATTAGAAAATTCTGAAAGTTTTCCATCGGGGTCATGTGAAGCTACACAAACGACGCCCTCATACTGACACGGATAAACGAGTGCATCAGTAGAGTCATTTGCAGCAGCAGCGACGACGATAATTCCTTGGTCCTGCGCAGTTTTAACGATATCTCGCATGAAGGTCGAGTCAGCACGCCCATTCCATCCAAGCGAAAGGTTGATCACGTTCGCTTTCTCACCAATAGCGTAAACCATGCCACGCACGACGGAAGAAATGAGACTCTGAGTTTCCTCTTCACTCGCAACGCCCTGGGCCTCAGACCCAGGTGGTTCCTGGGTAACCTTTACGCCAAGAATTTTAGCTTTTGGAGCAATTCCGCGAACACCGATACTGTTGTTCGAAGCAGCCGCGACGATTCCAGCGACTTTAGTGCCGTGACCAGTGCTTTTTTCAGGGATCACTTCAGTAAGAATCGGATCACCGTACTGGTTATGGATTTTGCTCTTTTTACCAATGAAGTTCCATCCATGGCAGTCCATGGGATAACCGTTTCCATCGGTGTCTAATTTTAGAAAAGAATTGCAAACCGTTTTTGGGTCCCCTTTTCGGTCAGCGGTTGCGAGGCACTCCTGGTACTTGATAAGGTTTTCGCATTCACCTTTTTTTTCGACGAACTGACCTTTTAAATCTGGGTGTTCTGTATCAAATCCTGAATCAAGAAGCGCGACAACCATTCCTCTACCTTCGTTCGATAAAGATGGAAGGTTAACGTCTTCACCTTTTACGCCTTTTACGGCGATCGAAGTGAAGTTATCTAAGTAAAGTTTATGAACACCCTCATTATTTTTAATGCCCCAAAGTTCTTTTATAAGGGGATCAGTTCCTACTGGTGTCGACTTTAGTTTTACCCGGAGATCTGACTCTACTTTTACGTGAATTTTAGATTTTTTTAGTTTTAGACGAATCGTATCTATCGATCGAGCATCACCTGGAGCTCCTTTCTTAATCGGCTGAACGATCAGTGATAAAGACAGGTCGGATTTACCGATCGTCTTCAGGAGTGCTTTCTCGGTCGTATTAAATACGGGTTCGACTGCATAGTTTTTTCCTAGGGACGCGCTGACTCGGGCGAGTTCGGTATCACGACCCGTAATGATTAACTGTTCTGCATGTGCTGTGAGAGCACCGACGGTGAGACTTGAGATAAATAAAATAAGAAGCCGTAAAATCATAACCCATCTCCAAAATAGCGTGCTTGGAGTTCAAAATCAGAAATCTGCCATTCTACGCCGTTTGTGAAAACCTTCAGATCTCTGAAAGCACCCAGAGAAATCGGTTTTTGGACCGTACCGATGGTGTCAGTGACGTACCCGTCATCGACGTTTCCTCGGTCACCGTTTTCATCCTTCGTTCTGAATCCGCTCACTTTAATTTGCATGAAAAAGTTTTCCTTGCCGATACGGGCGAGAAAACGAGAAGGATCAAGGTGTTTATCAAGAATAAAAAGGGTATCGGTGAGCCACTGAATGGTCCCTTCTTTATCCGTCGCCACCGGAATATTTTTCACATGGCGCATGATTTTTCGCATCCAAGGCTGAATGCATCGATTCCAACTTCTTTGCCCATCATCACTACTCATTTTTTCAAAAGCTTCGAGTTCAGGTTCCACACCTTTATTTTCAAAAAATTTCGTACATCTTTTTCGGTAGTCATCCGGATTCATCATCGTCAGGAAGTTTAATAGAAGCTCTTGACGCGATTTCGCACCTAGGAGGATGTCTTTGAATTTTTTTACACCGCTTTGGTAAAGAATGACGTTCGATCGGATGTCGTAGGCCTGGAGCATTTCTGTGGATTGGAACACATCTCTACGGAAAATAGGTGAGCCCAGGTTCAGATCGTTTACTTCGGATTGGAACTGGTCGAGAATCTTTAAGAGTTTATCTTTTTTTAGGTACCAACCCGCATAGCGTTCCTCGAAAGTGAGGGTCGGGCTAAAATCTCGGCCTTCAGTCACTTCGGCTTCAGCACGCACCTGACTCCAGTTCGATGTTCCGAGAAAGTTTCCTGCTGGATTCATGTTCGTACCTGGATCGAGAAGTCCATTCACTCCGAGTGCGCGGTTAATCACCTGTCCTACCAGTCCATAGGGATTTTTTCCGTTCAGATTCATTTTTCGAGCGCTAAAGAGGGTCCGCGCTTCTTTTTCAGCATCATAACGACCTAGAAGATCGACCGGGGGCTTAACCTTTACCCGGTTCGTTTCTGCATAATTCGTCCAGTTCCATATGAGAACTTTTGCAGTTTTTGTGGTTCCTTTAAGATCGTTATGAACGGCATAAGGAGGAGCAACCGCTTTCGCCACATCGGTTTCATTTTGGATAAAAAGGCTTGATAGAGCTTGGAGAATTTTTTTACGATCTCCTGCCAGCTTCTCATCATTCGCTCTATCCTGATCGGTGATGGATGTGAGGTCGAGCATCATAGCGTCAGTATTTGAGTCACCTCCCTTTTTTTGGGCAGCGATCTTAGCGATTTCGATCCAGGCCGTGAAATCTGCCCCAGCTCTAAACGCACGCGTTTTCATTCGGTTATCATAAACTTCGAACTGATCACCGTGACGCATTAACATGAGGCGTTTTACGATCGCATATTCACCGGTTAAGCTCACACCGACTGAAGGATTAATTTTATTATAGAGTGAAGATCCGAGGAGGTCGACTACTCCCATTCCCATAAGTGTGGTGAGGGGGATTCGAATCTGTGGGCTGATCTGATTTACGAACGAGTCGGTAATGGTGAATACTTCACCGTCTTTAATTTCTGCTAAGAATTCTTTTAATGTGCTGAGGACGATCGAGTCTTCTAAATTTTCTGGAAGGACTGCTGGTTTTGTTTCTTCGGTCACCTCGTCAGTGAAAGGCGGTAAGCTACGCCCTTCTGGGAGAGGTGTTCCTATAATCTCTGCGTAGAGCGCACGAGTGTCGAGTTGTTCTTGAAAGTGGGGTGATGGGTAAATTTTTTCGTCGAGGTTGCAGTCTTTATAGGGTGGTGGATATCCCTGTTCGGTACAGACTCGAGCACGAGTCACTTCATACTCTTTTTGGTCCTGTTCGAACTTTACTTTATAAGTAGGATAATTTTTAATCCACTCGGTTTGGGCCGCATAATATTTTTCGCGGAATAAATCGAAATTCTTTTTAATGATTTTCCACTTAAGGACTTTAGACATCCCTTTCATGAATCCAGGAACGAATAGACTCGACCATCTCGCATTTTTTACTTCTTCAAGTGAAGCGACGAGGGGACGAACGTGGGTGTAGTTCCTCTGGTAGTTTACGCTCGCGCCAAATCCAAAATTCTTTAAGTAAGTGTTTCCGTCGATACCACCAAATACTCCCACACTTGCTCCGACACTAAACGTGTCGACGAGTTGTGCTTTATTCGAGTTAGATCCAAAGAAGGTTCCTGTTACGAGTGAGCGCGAAGCATTGAGATTAACTCCAGCGAGGGGCTGAGCCCAAGGCTTGAGTGGAACGACATAAGGTTCAGTTGGTTTTTCTTTAAAATGTTTTGTAATCGCATCTAAAAAATCTTGCTTATGATTTTCTAGTCCCTGATTTGGAGTGAAAAGTTGGAGTTGTTTATTTGCTTTATCGACGAGGTAGTTAATTCCGAGCGTGATACCCTGCATGCGCACATAGTGTTTAATTTCATTCCACGCGAGGGGAGACTTTGGATCTCCGAATGTGAAACGGGGGGCATAGCCCGGATATTTTTCTTGTAGGGCCTTACCATTTTTTATTTGTCCGAGAGTGAGATCAGTTACGTACGGTAATTTTACTTCGGATGAGGGAAGTTCTCCCGATAGGTTAAACATCTGCACCATGTGGTTTCTTCGGGCTGTGATTTTTTCTAGAAGGAGTGCAGAGATGTCTTCGGGAAGCCGAGCTTCTGTGACGATAAGTCGGAGATCTTCTTTAGTGAGTTTGGAGATTTTTCGCGCTGCCCACCGGGCATCCTCGTAGGTGGTTTCTTTAAACCACTGGACGTCGGTATATTTCAGCATGATGTGTTCAGCGAGAATCCGTGAGAATTCCCATGGAAAAATATTTACGCTGTCTTCTGAAAGGCGGATATCGAGGAGCATGAGTGGGATGATGAGGCCACGCATGGCTCTTCGTCCGGCGATCCAGTCGGTATCGAACTTTCCTTCGTAAAGTTGTGGAACATCGATTCGGGGGTATTCGAGGTTTACGTCTTGAAGGGTGACGATTAGATTTTTTGCATCGACGGCTTTTAACCAAACGTCTCGGCTAAAGCCGGTTTCGAAAGCGAAGTTGTCGATGAATCCTTCCATCGTTTTAATATTCGTAAACCGAATGGAAAGTTGCTGATAACGTTTCGGCATGTCGACGGGGTAGCCGAGTTTCCGCATCATCGCGGCGTTCATTAAATACTGGTGGTTATCCATATCGATGATGATACGGAATGGGCGGCCGTAGTAGGTGACCTGACCGCGGTAATTTCCTTTTGGGGAGACATCGTTTTGGAAAACGACTTGCGCACCTTCGGGTGGGTAATTAAATTTTTCAGCGTTTGAGAGGGGGAGTGAAACAGGTTTCCAAAGATCGTGTGGAGCGGAGTCGAGAGTGGAGAGATCGATGCCACGTTTTGCAATGTCTGTCGCTTCATCTCGGTCGATTGCTTTTCCCTGGTACATGAGATCGATCGCAGGTGCGCCAGTCGTCTTTATTGCCATTGGATATTCGTCCGCACCGCTGCTTGCGAGAGCAGAGGTCGAAATGAATAGGATTAAGAGTGATGAAATTGGAAGCCGGATGATCAAATGAGCGCCCCTTAGGCCAGATGGCCACGACGCGTTATAACGCATGGCAGCTTTACGGGCAAGCGAGCTTTCTAGTTACCGATCTATTCCGCGCACCATAGAGTATTTTATTAAAGATCAATAAAAACAGTGGCTTAGATGCCTAATTTTTTAGTCATTCCAGGGAAATTTGAAGATAAGGGACTAAAGACCGATCATTTTAGTCAAAACACCTGTATCGCTACAGGTTCAAATCCTTCGCTATCCTGTGTGCGCCGTAAATGGTTATTAACGAGCTATTTACATTCAAGGGAATATTTTTTTGCGCCGTTCGTGATCGTTGCTTTGAAAGTTTTTGGGTTATTTCCGAGATTTTTTTCGTTGGATTGGATTTTGAAAATCGATTTAAAGTCGAAGCCACCACCGATAGATTGGCCTTCACAGTGCATTCCGGTAGAAAGTTTTTCGTCTCCATACATGCCATCGTAAGCACAGACGGAGAGATCAAAGTCGAGGTTATCGAATTCTGAAAATAATCCTGGACTGCTTATGGTGAAATAATCACTCGTGATATCTCCAACAGCATTCATGTTAGTGGTGATCGTGATTTCTTCGCGGAGGTCGTTTACGCTGCATGTGTAAATTTTCGAGCTAAAACTGGCTAAAGAACCTGCCGAAATTAATGCTGAAATAATAATTATTGCGATTTTCATTTTTTTATCCTTTTAGAAAAACGATGCATTTTTCCTGCGCGCTATTTAGAGTTTTTCACTTCGCAGGTGAGGTCATCCATTTTTATGAGCTTATCCGTTGTTGAATCATTGAATTCTAGGGCGCCTGCAGTAGAAATTTTATCAGTAACTTTTTTGCTGCCCTTAGGGGTCATAAGCGTGAGGAGTGCAGTGGATGTTTCACTTTCATTACTTGCGTAAACTTCAAGCATTGCTTTTTCTGTTCTCATTGCCTCAGGATCACCTTCGAGGTGGGTGATCACAAGTGATGTTGGCTTAGCGTTGCCGTAGTGAATGAATGAATTTTTTTCGCCCGTCTCGATATCGGCGACGACTTCCGCGACGATTTTATTACCATCTTTACAGGTAATCGAGATGGTGCTGGGTTCTGCTAATGCCGATGTTGAGAGTGCGAGCAGGGTCCAAGTCAGGTTTAATAAACTCATAAATTCTCCTTAAATCGAAAGTAATGTTTGACCAACCTTTAGCGCAGTGCGTAAAAATGTACAAGGCCTATTCCCAAGGCTGTTAAAATCTATAAATATCATAATTGCTATAGTTTATAGTTTACTATAAACTATAAATATTAAAACAACGACTCGATCACAAATAATTGAGATTATAGATAAAAATGGAAAAACCCGGCCGGTTGAACTCCATACCCATCTTGGAATATCGCCCCAAGCCGTTCATCGCCATCTGAGGAAGTTGGTTGCTGAAGGGATTTTAGTCGTACGGGGTTCAGCCCCGCAGACTTACTACACTCTAGCGGGAGTTCCTGACTTCGCTTCGATGATTGAATGGGTAAGTGCAAAGAACGCCTCCGCTATTCGGTCGGAGTTTTTAAGCGAATCGCGAGATGTTTTCACGGGTCGCTTGTCTAGACTTAAAGTTCTCCTGAAACAAGGCTTGGCATCTGAGTGGCTGCCCTTAGTGATCTCTACTGTGGGGGAGATTGGAAATAATACTTTCGATCATAATCTCGGGCAGTGGCGTGATGTGCCCGGGTGTTGGGTAGAAACGCAAGTAACTGGAAAACTACTTTGGATTTGCGTTGCGGATCGAGGCCAAGGAATTTTTCGTTCACTTTCGCGCATGCATCCCTCTTTAAGTGATGAAAAAACTGCACTCCATGCTGCGTTTGAGAAAATTATTTCGGGTCGGGCTCCTGAACAGCGGGGAAATGGTCTTAAGTTCGTGCGTAGAAATTTTTCAGAAACCGGAAATCGTGGTTTAGCGTGTTTATCCGGAACGGCTTTCGTTTCTTACGGTGATTTAGGAGAAAAGGCGGAGAAGTTTCTGAAGAAAAACTTCAAATCGGTTCATGGCACAGTAACCGTGTTAGTGTGGGGGCTCTCATGAAAGTTGAAATAAAAAAATTTGGCGAAATTTTAACTTCAAGGCCGGCTGGTCGTGATGCTGCATTGACGATTAAATCTTATTTTAAGATCGGCTCTAATGAGAAAATCGAGCTCGATTTCACTGACGTACTCGCAGTGGCTCCATCATGGCTTGATGAAGTCCTGTCTGCCTTATATGCGGAGTTTGGACGTGATCGCGTGGTGTGTTTACCGACTGAGAACGTTTCGGTTATCGAATCTCTTAAGGCGATTCAGGAGCAAGGTACTTAAAGTCTGACGGATTTAATCAAAACACCTGTATCGTCTACAGTTTAGATAGTTTTGCTTAATAGCTCATCAATGGAATTTGAAATCAGTGGTTTCCATCCAACAGCACATCCGGCGAAAAAATAGCATTCCATCTTTTCACCATCTTTAGCTTGTGGAATGGATTTTTCGTCAAATCCAAAGCATCTTGTTCGGCTAACGGCTCGATAACTTTCCCTGCTTTCATCAGCCGGTCGAAATTTGCATCGATGTTTTGACCGTTTGCGGCTGGATTGAAGCCAAAACGCGCGCCAGCGGCGGCATAAGCCAAATCCAATCTCGTCTTATTGTTTCCAGTTGAGTTCCATTCAGATGAAAACGTTTTCCAGGGTTTTCGTCCGTATCCGGTGGCGAAAATCTGGTATCCGACATCGCTAATATAACCAGACTGAATCGCCGCTCTCGCCTTGAAGCCTGCCTGGATCGAAGCATACGTTAAAAACGCGGGGACCCAAAAATGGTAGGGTTTTCCGGTGTCACATGTGACGTGCGAACTCTCCGGAAAAGAGTACGGCCTCCCGCTTTCGAATGTAAGGCTATTCAAGACGGGGATCGCAGAAGCGATGATCGCAGCTGAAAATAAAGTCATCGCGTTGCCTCGATCAGCCCAATCAAACAGCACGAAGAGATTAGGTCCGTCCGTCATGATGAGCAAGATAGAGTACCATGTTTTCTCAGTCGCATCTGCTCTCGAGAAACCGCATTCGATGAACGATTGGTAGATATCATCGAATAAACCGCCCGAAGGCCCAGAATACGAAAGTGCCTTAGATAGGATCTTATTCGCCGCCTTTTTTAATGGATCGGCATAGGACGGATCAGCCAAAATCTTCGCCAGGAACGGACCTGCGGTAACATGCTCGTTGGTACGTTTCATTTTTTTTAACACGTAATTCAACGTAGCCGTGCATTCGCCTCGATCGGACTTCACGTACATTGTGCATGCCGACATGGAGGGGATCAACGTCGTCAATCCAAGTTCATTTCCCATGCGGGGGATGTCGGAGTTCGCTAAGATCGGCCATTTTCTCAAAATAGTCTCCATCGAATGCCAAGCTCCCGTCTAAAAAGGCACGAGTGGCGGCAAGTCTTGCACCTCTCCATTCGCCACCGGGCAGCCTGAATTTCGAAGCGAAACCATCCAATCGAAAACGATCGAAAAGTTTAGCGATCTGAGCGTATAAACCTTCTTGTCGAGTCCTTAAATGAGGGATCAGCGAAAGTTCCCACGGGGTGACGGATGCGCCGATTTCACGCAAAGAATATTCGTCGACTCGATCGAGCAACCGGAGCAATGCCACGCCTTCTTCTTTAGGGGCGTTACTAGTAAATGCTCTTCCAAAAAGATTGCTGCCTAAACGTCGTCCGCTCATTACGATTTCTTCGCACTCCAGTCGGGTAGGTGCGCCGAACGAGGTCGTGGCTATTGAAGACAAAAGCAGGAAGATCATCAATCGCATCGGGAAACGCATAAGACTCTCAATCCAATGTTTTAATTCAATCTATCTCGCCGCAATTCTTTGTTTAACGGCGCATTCCAATTAAAGTTTCATCCGGTGTTTTTACATTTGTTCCCGTAATCGCAAAACTGATGCTCGGAAGAAACGATAGTGCTGTTAATAACAGGAAAAATTTCATTTTTAGAATTAAAGATCGACAACGATATCGCATTGATCCGGCACGCGACTGCGTGAGCGGTTACAGACGAGAGACTTAACCTCTATGCTCATCGTATATCCATTGCGTTGATCTTCTCGTGAAACGACGAGTTTTTGCTGAAGATCAATCGGAAGAGCCTCGATTAAAGCGAGTGTAAAGTTAAAAGCATTCTTAGTTCCATTATCGAACCATGAGTTATTCGTACAACTCGCGTATCCGAAGGAGCGAGATCCACGCGGTTCTTTAGCCTTACAGTAAATTTCGTTATCGTGATGATAGGGAGGATTAAAGTGTTCACCATAGGTAAACGAATCCATGATGGCGGTTGCAGCAACTCCTCGGACCGTAATCCGAGTTTGTTCAGCCTGTGCTGGTAGTGCTGTAAGACTTAATAAGACGATTAGAAGTTTCATAATTAATTCTCCTGATATTCATTAATACGAAATTTTAAATCGGACGAAACCAGCTGCCACTTCCGGTAGTACAACAACGGATCCGCCCATAATTAGACAAGCAGCTCCCCGATGATTGAATCCGACTCCGGCCTTAACCGAACCAATTACTCCAGCACCGGCCATTAAACCAACACCTCCCCAAAAACCCCGCTTGTTGATTACTTTGTGGAGACGTTTTTTTGAAACCAGTGGGCAAGTTAATATAAGGCCTTCCGCCGTACCGGTACCCATAGCTTGCCGTCCTTCCTCGTCGACGGGTGCTCTTCCATCATATCGAATCTGAGCGTCGATCCCCACGAGGTCGATTTCTAAGGTTCCAATGGATTCTCGTCCACCGGTCGTACATTCGAATTCAGCTTTCGAGTAAGCCACGAAGTTTTTCTTCTCATTGAGTGAGCAAAATGCGGTGAACGCATTTGCCGAATGAATAGTGACCATAAAGGAGAAGGTTACAATTGCTGCGATTTTTATTTTCATACTTTGTTTTCAATCCAATTTTTTTTAGTCCGTGGCATGCGCCGAAATGTTTTGTTCATGCGCGCAGTGGTTGCGAGCTAATTCAGGGTTAAAGTCCCGCGTTTCGTTTGTAGATTACGTTTAATTCCGCCAAATCCTGCAGACGCTTGGATTTTGATTCTGTTTGTTCAAACCAGGTAAATGGGGTTGTGCTGAACCAAAAGGTCTCGACTACGACGCCAGATGAACATTTGTCGGTTTGAACTAATTTAATCAGCTCATCGCTTACTTTCGCGTACGCTTTCGCTTGGGTGCGCTCCCCAGCCCGATCCAGAGGATCGTACTTGGTTGCTGCCACTTCGACACCATCGACTGAAACCTTCATGATTACTTCATCCCAGGAACCGGCGCTGACAATCGAACAATCTGCCAGTACAGATTGAGCCAGAAGCATCGTCATCAAGCTAAAAATAGTCTTCATAAATTCTCCGTCTTTAATCCAATGTTTCCGAGTCTAAACCCGTTTGCGATTCCTTCGGTTATCTGCGCACCCAAGAACCGCAATAGGTGGATAAAAGTAAATTACAGCTGGTTTTTAACGCGTTGCATCTAAGATTACAAGGAGAATCCCATAAGGGTCGTGGGGGCATGAAAAACCTAATAATTTCAACAATCGTTCTAGACCCTTCTCTATATATACAGAGAGCGGTAAAACCAGGGCATGAAGCCCACCCATCCCGAACAGGCCATCCGCGATATTCAGCATTTTGGAGAAGAGGGTGGGGTCGTTCCCGTGATCGACGTGGCCGCGACTTCGACCTTTCTCGATCCGAAGGATATGGAGCGAACCTTTCAAGGCGAGATCCAGGGGTGCTACCTCTACAGCCGTCATTCAAATCCGACGGTGAATATTTTCGGGAAAAAATTAGCTGCGATGGAGGGTGCGCCTGCTGCGCTCGGAGTGGCCAGTGGAATGGCTGCGATTGCGTGCACGATCGACCAACTTTTTCGTGAACCCGGTCATCTGATTTCCTCTCGCACAGTCTACGGCGGGACGTACGCACTTTTTAAAAACCTTCTCCCTTCGCGAGGAGTCGATGTTTCGTTCGTAGAAATGACAGATCTAAAAGCGGTCGAAGCGGCGATCACAAAAAAAACAAAAGTGATTTACGCTGAGACACTCAGTAATCCACTCTTATCGCTCATCGATATCTGTGGGCTTTCGAAAATCTGCCGTAAGCACGTCCTAAAACTCGTGATCGATAATACTTTTACGCCCCTTATGGTTCGTCCACTCGAACATGGAGCCGATATCGTCATTCACTCCTGCACGAAGTATATTTCAGGATCGAGCGACTTTATCGCGGGTGCTGTCGCGGGGCCTGAAGAATTTATTGCTTCTCTCATCGACGTGAATCACGGTGCAGTCATGCTTACCGGACCTGTGATGGATCCACGTGTAGCGCATGAGCTTTATCTACGAATGGATCATCTTGCGGTTCGAATCCAAGCGCATTCAAAGATGGCAGAATTTCTAGCGGGTCGAATGGAAGCAGAAAAAATTCCAGTGATTTATCCGTCTCTAAAGTCACACCCGCAGTCGGCGATTGCGCGCCAAGTGATCGATGCGCGATATGGTTTCGGTGGAATTCTGACCGTCGACTGTGGAACTCCCGAGCGAGCGCAGGCACTTGCGGAAAAGTTACAAGACGTGAAGTTCGGGCTCTACGCCGTCTCTCTTGGATTCTCGCGAACACTTATGAGCTGTTCAGCGAAGAGCACATCGAGTGAAATTCCTGCGGAACAGCAAAAGGAAATCGGACTCTCTCAGGGACTCCTTCGGTTTAGTATCGGATACACGGGTGAACCAGAGATCATGTGGGAAAGATTTATTTCTTCTTGGCGAGCGGTGAAATGAATCTTGCTCTTAAAGTAGCTGATCCGATTACCCAAAAGTATAATCCCCTTGAAATGGTAGAGATAGAAAAACTTCGAGAACGACTGATGAAGTCGAGTTCTGATCTTTCCTGTTTTGAAACCGCTGAGTCTTTTCAGTGGTTTATAGAGGTTGATGGAATCAAACTCGGGTGGATCAGCTTATTTAATTTGAATAAGAAAATGCTGACCCTCGATATTGGATATGGAATAGCGCCTGAAGGACGCTCAAAGGGAATTGCGAAAAAAGCAGTTAAAATGATTTCGCATGAAGTTTTCGAAAAAACACGCGTTCGAAAAATTTCCGCATACGTACATGAAAACAATATCCATTCGATTCGAGTTCTAGAAAGCGTTGGCTATAAGCGCGAAGGACTACTCAGGGAACATTTTCTTGTGAATGGAATTCCTGCGAGTGAGTATGTTTATGGACTACTGCGATCAGATCTTTCCCCGTAGAAAAATAGTTTAGTTCGGCACTTCGGTTGGCCGAAGTCGATTGTTTGATACATTGAGTGCGCGATACAGGTGTTTTGATCAAATCACTCAGGATTTAGTTCAATAAGAATTTTACTTATACCCTAAAATGTCCGAAAAAAGCTGACACGCGATAAAAAACGAGGAATCCCACACTCCTTACGGAGTGTGTTTATCCCACCACAAAATTCATAATCTTACCCGGAACGAAGATGACCTTTTTCACGGTCTTCCCTTCCATCTGGGCAGCGACCTGAGGGATCGCGCGAGCGGCTTTTTCGACCGTAGCCTGATCGGACCCCGCTGGAACTTCGACCGTTCCGCGTGTCTTCCCTAAAACCTGAATCGCGATGGTGACTGAATCCTCGCGAACATAAGCCGGATCAAACTTTGGCCATTCCGCATACGAAAGAAGAGATTTTTCTCCTAACTTCTCCCATAACTCTTCCGCAATATGCGGAGCGAACGGGTGAAGAAGCTGTACGAACGGTTTTAAACACGCACGTGGTTTACGGGGTTCTTTCGTGAAGTGATTCACGAAAATCATCATCTGGGAGATCGCGGTATTAAACCGTAAATTTTCGATATCTTCGGTCACCTTTTGGATCGTCTTATGCGTGATCCGAAGATCTTCATCGCTCGCCGGTTCATCCTTCACGATAAACGATTCGCTCCCGTCTGCTGCCTCATCGACGAAAATTCGCCATGCACGCATGAGGAAACGATACGTTCCAGAAATTGCCGTCGTATTCCACGGTTTATCCTGCTCGAGAGGCCCCATGAACATTTCGTAAATACGAAGTGTATCGGCGCCATACTGGCTAACGACGTCATCAGGATTAATCACATTTCCACGTGACTTCGACATCTTCTCGCCATCTTCACCTAAGATCATTCCCTGGTGAACTAACCGCTGAAACGGTTCGTGATGAGTGACGAGTCCCGCATCGAATAAAACCTTTGTCCAAAACCGAGCATAAAGCAGGTGACCTACGGCATGCTCTGGTCCACCTAAATAAAGATCCACTGGGAGCCAGTATTTTTCAGCTTCCTTCGACCAGGGCTCCTTATCATTTTTAGGATCCGCATAACGAAGAAAGTACCAACTCGATCCAGCGGAACCCGGCATCGTGTCGGTTTCACGACGTGCTTTTTTTCCAGTCTTCGGATCCGTCGTGTAAAGCCATTCCGTAACCCCGGCAAGCGGGCTCTCGCCCGTTCCACTCGGTTCGTAAGATTTCACATCGGGTAGAGCAACCGGGAGCATATCGTCCGGAAGTGCTGCTTTCGTTCCGTCATCGAGATGAATAATTGGAAAAGGTTCGCCCCAGTAGCGCTGGCGAGAGAAGAGCCAGTCGCGGAGTTTATAATTTACGGTTTTTTTACCGCGACCCTCTTTTTCAATCTCTGAAATTATTTTTGCTTTAGCCTCTCTAGTCGTAAGGCCAGTAAGGGATCCTGAGTTTACTGATTTTCCTTCACCGGAATAGCATCCGTCGGTTTTTACACCGTCTAAAGGCACGACCACTTCTACGATTGGTAGACTAAAAGTTTTTGCGAATTCATAATCCCGTTCATCGTGTGCTGGAACAGCCATGATCGCACCCGTTCCGTAGCCCATCATCACGTAGTCAGCGACCCAGATCGGAATTTTAGCTTCGTTTGCTGGATTAATGGCGTAGGAACCTGTGAAAACACCTGTTTTAACTTTAGTTTGCTCTTGGCGAGCAATTTCTGATTTTCGTGCAGATGTGATTACGTATTCATCCATTTCTGATTTTCGATCACTCGTAGTGATTTCATTCACGATCGGATGTTCAGGTGCTAATACAAGAAATGTCGCGCCATAAAGGGTATCGGGCCGGGTTGTAAAAATTTCGATATTTTTCTCAGACCCAAACACGTTAAACCGTGTTTGTAGTCCTTCACTCTTCCCGATCCAGTTCCGCTGAAGCTCTTTCGTTCCCTCGGGCCACTGGAGTCCATCGAGATCTTTAATTAAACGTTCAGCGTAGTCAGTGATTTTTAACATCCACTGTTTCATCGGCTGGCGGAAGACAGGATGTCCGCCGCGCTCAGATTTTCCATCGACGACTTCTTCATTTGCGAGAACCGTCTTAAGAGCCGGGCACCAGTTCACAGGTACTTCTTTTTGGTAGGCGAGGCCCTTTTCGTAGAGGCGCTTAAAAATCCACTGTGTCCACTTATAGTAGCTTGGCTCTGCCGTAGAAATTTCTCGAGTCCAGTCGTAGGAGAACCCGAGCATCTTTAACTGTCGACGAAAATTTTCAATCGCCTGTTTCGTTGTAATCGCAGGATGAGTCCCGGTTTGAATTGCATGTTGTTCTGCAGGGAGGCCAAACGCATCCCATCCCATCGGGTGAAGAACGCTGAAACCCTTTGTCCGCTTATAGCGCGCGAGAATATCAGTCGCAGTGTAGCCTTCGGGGTGACCGACGTGGAGACCCGAGCCAGAGGGATACGGAAACATGTCGAGGACGTAGTATTTCGGTTTATTTGGATCGAGAGTCGATTTAAAAACCTGCGTTTCATCCCAAAATTTTTGCCACTTTGCCTCGACTGTCTTGTGCGAATAAGCCATTAAGTAAATATAGAAGAGTGAGGTGAGGAATGGAACCGTTTCAGTTAGGGAAAGAACAAGGACTTCAGCAAAAGTATTCACCTGCGAGTATCTGTTTTGGATGCGGTCCGGCGAATCCGAAAGGCCTCAGAATTAACAGTATTCCAGTGACTCTCGAAGACGGATCGCTTGAGGTCCGAGCCGTATGGACCCCAGAGAATTTCCACGAAGCTTTCCCCGGTATGCTGAATGGCGGCATAATTGGCGCCCTACTCGATTGTCACTCGAATTGGACGGCTGCTTACGCGCTGATGCTTAAGGTGGGCCTCACAACTCCGCCTTGTACGGTGACTTCTGATTTCCATGTGACTCTAAAACGCCCCACCCCTTCGAAAGGACCCGTTTACCTTCGCGCAAGAGTGCGTGAGTCGAAGGAAGATCGGGCCGTCATCGAGGCGACGCTTGAGGCAGGTGGAAAAATTACTGCAACCTGTGTGGGTACTTTCGTAGCCGTGAAGGAAGGCCATCCCGCTTACCACCGATGGTAAGTCCTTACTTTATGCGTTAGATTAGGACTATGGCTCCTAAGTACCGTGGCGATGATGATGACTGGCTCGACTCTGAAAAAGAGCGGGGAAGTCACGGCTCGGGACGTAAAGAGAAAAAGAAAAAACCGAAGGCCGGATACTTTCCAATCGCTGAATCAAACGCGACCGTAACGGAAGTTTTCCCAAATCAGTGTCGAGTTCTGGTCGACGACGGGGTTTTAGAGGATAGAGTAAACCGCGACTTCGCGTGTACCTACCGAAAAGCGCGTCTCCCTAATTCAGAAATTCGTGAACGTGCACCGGTTGCGGTCGGGGACCGCGTGAAGTTTGAAAAAGTTGGCGTGAAAGACGGCGTGATCGACGGAGTTTGTGAGCGACGAAACTTACTCGCTCGTCCCGCCCCCGAGCGTGCCCAAAGACACGTGCTGGTCGCGAATATCGATGTGCTGGTGATCGTGGCTGCTTGCCGTGAACCTGTTTTCACTCCTGGATTAGTCGATCGATTCTTAGTCGCGGCCCAGGCCCAGTCGATCGAGACGATCATCTGTGTGACGAAGATGGATTTATTCGAAGGCGGTGAAAAACCGTGGACGCTTTATTTGGATATCGGGTTTCGCGTGATCGAAACGGGTGCGAAGGATGGCGAGGGAGTCGATGAACTTTCAGCCGCTCTCGAAGGAAAACTTGCGACTTTCTGTGGTCATTCGGGAGTGGGGAAAACTTCTCTGCTCAGTGTGCTTCGCGGTGAAGAAGTAGGACGTACTGCCGAAGTGAGTCTTTCTACAGGTAAGGGTCAACACACAACTACCGGAGCCTATCTGATTCCCGGTTCTAAGCTCATCGATACGCCTGGTATTCGCGCATTCGGACTCCTCGATATCGAACCCGAAAATCTAAAAAGTTTTTTTCCTGAGTTAGCGGGTCTTGGCTGCGCGGAAGAAGGATGCCTTCACCAAGAAGAAGAGGGCTGTCTTGCGCATGATCTCCCCCGGTACGCAAGTTACCGCCGGATGATCGAGTCGTTACTGGCGGGTGAGGGGTAGGTGTCCCCACTTTCAGTCTGGATCGGCTGCATTCTGTTTTTCACAGTCTTCACCGCTAAAGCAGCGAGTTGGGTGAAGTCAGGCAGGCCCGACGGATTTATAAATTTCTTCTTTCTCTCACCTGTTTTTTCAGTTTCATCTTGGAAGAAGCGTGAAAAAATTTCTCTGGAGTGTGTTCAGAGGATGGTTTTCCGAGGAACATTATTCGGAATTGCGTCTATTTTAGCATTGGGACTCTCCCTTTTTTGTGCGAAGAGGTTTGAGTTATCTGGAATTAAATTAAACTTTCTTGCCGTTATTCCATTCTATCTCTCGTGGCAGTTTATAAGTATTTTTTTGGAGTTTATATTTTTGGCTACTGGATGGCACTATCCGGGTCACTTTCAGTATCCGTATCTTTCGAAATCCCTTTCTGAATTTTGGGGCCGTCGCTGGGCTACTTGGGTTTCTGACTGGTTAAGTGAAATGGTGATGCCACGTTACCGGAAGAAGCCTGTACTCGGTTTATTCCTCGCGTTTTTATGTTCAGGAATCTGGCATGAACTCCTTTTAAATTTACCGCTCTATCTTTTTTTCGACGTGAATATATTTGGTTCTCAGACCCTCTATTTTTTAATCCAGGCGCTAGGGATACTGGGTGAGAGAAGATTAAAACAGGGATCGTTTTATCGGTTCGCTTTCTGCTGGGCGGTGATTCTAATTCCAGCACCTCTGGTGGTGAATGATGCTGTATTAAGAGTTTGTGGACTTTTTTTGGAATGAAGTTTGCCTTCTGACTTCATATGAAAATAAGAAAAAATGAAGATGAGAATGTTGCTTCGAAAATCTATTTAATCCGTGGCCAAAAAGTGATGCTCGATTTTGATCTAGCTGAGCTTTATCAGATGCCTACAAAGGGGTTAAATCAGCAGGTCAGGAGGAATCATTATCGCTTCCCTCCGGACTTTATGTTTTCCCTAACTAATCAAGAGGTTAGAAACTTGAAGTCACAGTTTGTGACTTCAAGTTTAGGGTGGGGAGGAAGTAGAAAGCCACCTCTTGCTTTCACTGAACAAGGTATTGCGATGCTTTCTTCAGTCCTTAATAGCCGAAGAGCCATCGAAGTGAATATCGCCATCATGCGTACTTTCGTGCAAATGAAAGCGGTCCTGATTTCGAACTCAGCGCTCGAAAAACGGATCAATGAGCTTGAATCAAAATACGATGGACAGTTTCAAATGGTTTTTGATGCCATTCGAGAACTCGTTTCAGAGCATTCGGTTCCACAGAAACGGATAATTGGTCTCGGCGAATAACCCAAAGCCCCAACCCGGCGAACCGGATCGGGGCTTTGGCCGAACGAATTAGAAGCGATTCTGCTGCTCCCTTCTTTCGAATCGTTCTGGCCGGCTGTTCGGACCGACGTGGCGTTCAAGCTCGATTCCGTTTCGAACAGAAAAGATCCCAAAAAATCCAAGAACAACTCGCCACCACCAGTCCGGATGGGATTTCTCCCCGGGTGGTGACGAGCTCGGTTTTATTTTTTCGAATCGGAGAAAGTGAACCTTATTTGCGTAGGGTACATTTTCGATGGAGTGAGAAGCTTCATTTTCAAACGGGACATTTACATTCAGATTTTTCATATCATTCCTTAATTTAGGTTTATGGGATCACGGTACCGGGACGGAAAATGCACGCCGGTGTGCACAGCCCATCCCGGTTTTTTCTCAAAGATTCGCGATGGCGCGGAAGCCTCGAGAGAAATGGGTAAGATAAAGTCGCATCCGGAAAAATTCCGAATGAATCAGACTACTTAAAAATTAATGAGAGGGGTTTCGTCAGCGACGAGGATCGGAGGCGATTCCCATGACATCAATTCCTGTAATCGTTTCGAGAGAGATTCCTAAGGTGATTTTATATAACTTCATGGTCGCCTCCTTTCAGGAGAGGTGCGTAGAGAAGAAAATTTCTACTACGTTTGTATAGAATAAATAAAAATGCGGAAAACCGCAAGGTTTTCCGCATGATTTAATTTTATGAAACGCGATTAGAAAAAATACTTAAAGATTACGCTCGCTCGAAAATCTCTTTCGCCAGAATCAGTCGCTGAATCTGTGAAGTCCCTTCATAGATCTGATAGATCTTCGCATCGCGCATGAGTTTTTCGACGGGGTATTCTTCAGAGTAACCGTAACCACCGAAAACTTGCACAGCATCGGTTGTCACCTTCATCGCCATGTCGGCTGCGAATGCTTTTGCCATTGCAGCGAATTTTGTATTTCGCTGACCTGAATCAATCACAGCAGCTGACTTCCAAACGAGAAGTCGCGCTGCCTCGATGTTCATTCCCATCTCCGCAATCATAAAACTCACTGCTTGGAATCCAGCGATAGGTTGGCCGAATGCTTTACGTGACTGAGAATAAGCGATCGCTTCATCCATTGCACGACGAGCAAGTCCGACTGCACCCGCTGCGACTGCGGGACGCGTGTGATCGAACGCTCCCATTGCAATCTTAAATCCTTCGCCCTCTTTGCCTAGGCGATAGCGTTCAGGAACACGGACGTTTTCAAACGTAATCCCACGCGTATCACTCGCACGTTGGCCCATGTTCCATTCTTTTTTCCCGACCACGATTCCAGGGGTCTTCGCCGGAACAAGAAATCCACTCATTCCCTTATGCTTTAAAGAAGGATCCGTATAAGCGAGTACGAAGTACCATGAAGCGACCGAAGCATTTGTGATCCACATCTTCGATCCATTAATAACGTAGTCGCCGCCTTCTTTCTTAGCGGTAGTACGAATCCCTGAAACATCCGATCCAGCTCCTGGCTCCGTCACGCAGTAAGCAGCAAAATTCGGTGCCGAGGTGAGCTGGCCTAAGAATTCCTTCTTTTGTTCGTCGTTCCCAGCAACCATAACGGGTGCCGCGGCCAGAACATTCGCTTCCATGGCGGTACAAATCCCCGTACAGCCGTATGCGAGTTCCTCAGTTATAATGCATCCGTCGATGACCCCAAGCCCCAGTCCACCGTAATCGGCTGGGATATGGGTGTTCATCAGCCCCAGTTCCCAGGCCTTAGCCGCAATCTCACGTGGGAATTCTCCCTTTTCGTCGTGGTGGGCCGCCTTAGGAATAATTTCTTCCTTAGAAAATTTACGGGCGAGTTCTTGGAGCTGCTTTTGGTCGTCAGAGAGTGTAAAGTCAATCATATCTCTCAAGTGTAAATCTCACCTTCCGGGACTTCAACCATGGCAAGCACATCAAATAGAAGAACTCGGTCACAAAAGAAAAAGACTCAGATAAAGCGAGCCCGTTCGGAACGGGACCGCGATGACCGAATCAGAACTGAAAAGTTTATCCTCCGCCAAAAGACTAACGATCCGTTTGGGAAGTTCTGGCGCGAATGGGTCGAATCCCGCAGACACCTTGATGCTTTACTCGCGGATCTCCCTAAAAATAAGAAAACCGAGTGGGCACCCCGTATCCAAGCCCTTCTCCGGATACCTTCATCTCTTGCTGCTGAACTTGGGATCGGATTACTCGCGGGCGAACCCTGGAATTTAAACGCAGAAGAACTTTCCGAATGGCCCACCGCCGCTCAGGTTTTCAAGGCCCTCGAAGCCCACCCCGAAGTCGCTAGAAACCTTGCTCTGGACTCGAGTGTTTCGCCCGAAATTATTGCAGAGAGCCAAATTTACGGAACCGTCGATGATTTTCCCCCTGAAATGGTCGAGCAGTGGAAAAAAGACTGGGGCCAGAAGGTCGCAAAAAAGCTCGCGCTTGAGCTCGCTAAGCCCCCGGGTGTTTCCCTCAGAGTTCGAATAAAGGAAGACCGCGAAAAGATAAGAAAAGAACTCGAAGCTCGTAAGGACGCTCTC
>JBGSHQ010000107.1:0-7893 GCA_041752095.1 Bdellovibrionia bacterium | reverse complement strand
AAGTGCGATAATGATATCTGCCGCTGGAACACTTTTTATGTTGGATCCGAGGTACTCATTAATTCCTTTAGCTGAAGTAAACGCACCCGCTACACCAACCCCCAAACCCCAAACCTTACCGTTCGACGAAGGGGGCTCCATCGAGCGAAAGAGAATCGCTGTTCCGAAATTTTTCAGGACTTGTTCAGTCTGAGACAGATTTAAGAGAGTAAGTGTTGGGGTATCTGCAGCTTTGGACAGTCCTGGAACGAGCTGAACTAGAGTGAGCACACTCAGGATGAGGTGTCGAAAATTGAGCTTCATCAGAAAATTCCCTCTTTCACTTCCATGAAAGCAAAAACCGCGACCCCCGTCTACGTCGGAGATCGCGGTTTATCAGGAACTAAAAGATTAAAGGCCGTAACGAGAATCGAAGGACTCTTTGCAATTCAGCGTAGTTATGGACTGGGTGCACTCATCTTGGGTCAGAATCGAGTAATTATCTCGGCCATAGCGAACAAGGGTGCGAGTGTAACCATTCCAAGGCTGAAGAGCAGGCATCTCACTCTTTTCAATTTCGACCATCGAAAAAACGGGAGAAAACTTATAGTCCATTTTTTTTGTGCTCGGATTACGAAGAGTCTGAACCATCACGAACTGACCCTGAAGGTCGGTTTCCTGGATTTCAATCCCTACTAAATCGTCAAATCGGATCTCAGTGCACTTCACCCGAATGATCGGATCTGGAGAAGAGGCTGAGGCGTAGTTACCGAGAACAAAAGTCAGAGCAAGAATTCCTAATACGAGTTTCATAATGGCTCCTTAAAAAGCTTATAAGTTAAGTCCTGATAGCATTTGATAACGCAATGCGCACCTTAAAAATGCGAGCATTCACTTAGACGTAAAGTCTATAAATTACAAAGACTTATTTACTTTTATGATTCTGATGAATCCAGTCGTAGTTAAAACTAACGCTGATTCGAGCTGTTTTTGCGTGATTCGCTGGCACTTCATGCTTTAGCCAACTCTCGAATAATACCAACTCTCCTGGGCTTGGCTCCACGGAGAAAAACTGCTGATTCATCAGTTTCGCCCCCCGCTTGCGCGGCGGAGAAGCCATAAATGCTGGAAGCCTAGGATCTTCAAGCTTAAGTGCTCCAGACCCTTTCGGCACCTGGAGATAAAAAGTCCCACTGATGCTTGAGAGAGGGTGCAGGTGGTAAGAATGACTACAGCCCTTACCCATAATATTTACCCAAAACGAATTCATCTCGAGTCGCCCATCACCTAAGTCCATCTCGAGAGCACGTGAAAACTTCATGACCTCTTTGTCGATCCACGACTTAAGATTTGCGAAGCTCGAAGATCTGAAAGCGAGATCAGTGATCGAAGAATAAGAAGTGTAGCCGTTTACATAGTTCTTTCGGCTCCACTTTTCGCCAGCGGAATCGAGTTCACGAAAAAGGAGCGATTCGCGGATAAGGCTCGGTAGCCACTTCTTCATTTGCGACTGAGTCAGTTTTGAATGATAAATCTGAGTCGGAAAAAGGATATTGATACTCATTTGTTTTCCTTTTTAGTCTCTAAAGGCTGAAATCGCAAACTGACTGAGTTAATGCAGTAACGAAGTCCAGTAGGCTTCGGACCATCGGGGAAAACATGCCCGAGGTGCCCCCCACAGTTTGCGCAGGTCACTTCCACCCTCCTCATCCCAAGCGAATGGTCTTCGACTTCATGAATTCGAGACTTATCGATAGATTCATAAAAGCTTGGCCATCCGCAGTGAGCATCAAACTTCGTTTCAGCACGAAAAAGCTCGGCGTGACACCCCCGGCACTGGTAAATACCGGCCCGAAAATGATCCCAGTATTCGCCCGTAAAAGGGCGCTCAGTCCCCTTCTCTCTTAGGACTCGATATTCTTCAGGGCTCAGTTTTGCTTTCCAGTCATCCACGCCTTAAGATAACTCCATGGCGCAGCATTGGACCACCCTAAAAGATGACGATCTTCTGAAGTTACGGATTTGTGATCTGGGACTGAAGATTGAAGAATCGGATATCGAGGACCGGGTCCGCCAACTCAGCTCTGAGTTAGCCGAAAAAAAACTCATTTTCAGACCTGAGATCTATCTCGGCGATGAGTGGTTCAGCCCCGAAGGGATGCTCGCAATCTCTGTCCCCTTCTATCTCGCCCACCCTCGGTTAAAAGAACTCGAACAGAAAATGATGTTTGATGTTGAAGGGGGGACTTCGGAATGGTGTCAAAAACTTCTTCGGCACGAAGCGGGTCACTGCTTCGATCATGCGTATCGGTTTTCTAAACGACGAAAATGGCGCGACCTCTTTGGTTCCCCTGAAATCGAATACTCACCTGAGACCTACCACCCGAAACCCTACTCGAAGGGTTTCGTCCACCACCTCGATAACTGGTATGCACAGGCCCATCCCGACGAAGACTTTGCTGAAACGTTTGCTGTCTGGATTGCGCCTGGAAAAGATTGGAAAAAAGATTACCGGACCTGGAGTGGGGCTCTAAAAAAACTACACTATGTCGACGAACTCGCGCGCGAAGTGAGTGGAAAAGAACCTTACCGCGAAAAAGGGCGCCCTCCCTTTCAAGCCGCGCGGATGAAAACGACGCTAGCAAAATATTATTCGAAACGTAAGAAAGAGAACGAAACCGAGTATCCTGATTTTTACGATGTTGATTTAAAATTGATTTTTAATGGAGATAAATCTCTGTCGAAGCGAGATTTTTCCGCAGCAAAATTCATGTTGAAAAAGAGAAAAGAACTGATCGACTCGGTAGCGTACTGGACGGGAGAAAGAAAATTTCCGATCGAATCATTAGTACGAAAACTCCACTCAAGGACCGATAAACTTGACCTCCGAATCGGGAGAACTCATGCGGATACTTATCTTCACCTTTCGGCATATCTTGCCACTCTAGTGACTCATTATCTTTTCACCGGAAAATTTAAACGAGGAGTTTAAAATGAAAATCCTTCTCCTTTTCGATCTCTCGATACCCCTGAAGCCTGACCAGTATGGGGACTATATGAAGACGGACGACTGGGCGAGCGAGAAACATATTCTTGCAACACTAAAAAGGCTCGAATACGAAGCCGTGCCCCTAGGAATCCATGACGACCTCGAGCTTCTTCTGTCCGAAGTTAAAAAAGAAAATCCCGATTTAATTTTTAATCTTTCCGAAGCATTTAAAGGTGACCGCCAATTCGAACCTCACATCGCTTCACTCATCGAGCTTCTCGGGATTCCGTATACGGGAGCATCACCTCAAGCCCTTAAAATCTGTAAGGATAAGGGACTCGCAAAAAAAATTCTGTCTTATCACCGAATTAAGGTGCCCCGTTTTCTCATGAGTCGAAAATCTTCTCCGCTTCGTTCACTGGGGGAACTCAGTCTTCCCGTTTTTATTAAACCCCTGAATCTCGAGGCGTCTGAAGGAATCTCGCAGCTTTCATTTGCAGAGACTAAAAAAGATGCACTCGAACGTGTTCGCTATCTCCACGAAAGGTTCGAAACCGATGTGATCGTCGAAGAATATATCGAAGGTCGTGAGCTCTATGTCGGAGTGATCGGAAATGAACGACTCACTTCATTCCCAGCGCGCGAACTTTTTTTCAGGGAAGTTCCTGACGGAGAACCCAAATTTGCTAGCTTTAAAGCGAAATGGGACGACGACTACCGAAAAAAATGGGGCATTAAAACGGGATCTGCCCAGCTCACGCCAGAGCTCGTCGACCACCTTGAAGAAACTTGTAAAAAAATCTACCGGGTGCTCGGACTCAGTGGTTACGGGAGGATCGACCTTCGCTTAACACCCAAAGGTGAAATTTTCTGTATCGAAGCGAATCCAAATCCATCGATTGAAAAAGATGGGGATTTTGCACTCTCAGCCATTAAGTCCGGCATGACTTATGATGAGCTTATTCAAAAAATCATTAATCTCGGCCTGACCCCTGAAACGGGAGAAACCTTTCGTTCAGGAACGCGACGAAAGAAAAAGTGATTAATTTTTTGGGATGTAAGAAATGGGTGGGTCGCTTTCGATCTCTTTAACCACGGCCTCTCGGCAGTTATCAGAGAGTTCTAAAATTTCTATTCCCATTCCAGATGGACCCTCAGCTCCAGCCTCAACCCGGGTCCATCGAATTATTCCGAATCCTTCGAGTGGACACCCTGGCTTATAATCAAGTTTAAATCCAATCTCGGAGTTAATCGGAAGGAGCGGAGCCGGATCGAGCTCTAGAAAAAAACCCCCGCGCCCAAGGTGTATTCCCTTTGTGGGATATTTTTTAGTGTCGAGAACTGCAGCTGTTCGAGCAACACTTCCAGGCTTCCATCTCTCTAACCGCTGAAGAAGAATCATTCGAATTGCATTTCGAACGGCATGAGCGCTGAATGGTTTTAGAAATTGGCCTTCGGCACCGAGATCATAAAGATCTTCGATTTTATAATCAGAGTAACCCGATACGAATAAAAGCTTAGGCTCTTCTACATTTCGAACCCGGAGCATTCGGAGGAGATCAACCCCATTCGAATTCGGCATCCGAATATCAGATAGAACAAGCTGAATCGGTCTTTCTTCCACTACACGGTAAGCACTGAAAACATCTCCTGCCGTGTGAACAGAGAATCCAAAGGAATCGAAGAGAGAACAGAGTGTAAGTAGAACATCTGAATCATCATCAACGATAAGGATATGAACATCTTTTAAAGACGAAGCAGCCACTTCACTATTCTCACTGATGGGGGGCTGAAAATCTTACGAAAAGTTCAAATTTTTAGTACCCCATATGACACAGTCTTGACGTTCGAGCCGCATGACGCTAGTGCTTTGCGGTATGACACCATCCGAACGGGCTCAGACTCTACTTCGAGGGGAAATCGAGGATCTCTGGGGCACCCAAAGCAAACCCCTCCTTCAGGCGCTTCACCTCCTCACCCGGGACGGCAAACTGAATCAAGATGCAAGGCGCAAACTGAAGCAAATCTACCATTTTTCGCGGCTGCTTCTCCCTGTTTTAGAAAAAGTTTATGAAGAGAAACCGAACCCAGGCATCGTCGATATGGGTTCAGGAAAAAGTTATCTGGGTTTCTTACTCTACGACCTCTGGGTTGGACCACTCGGGAGAGGCGAAATCCTCAGTATAGAATCTCGGTCAGAACTCGTCGCTCAGTCGAAAGCACTCGCTGAAGCTACCGGATTTAAACGCATGCAGTTTCTCGAATCGACTATTGGGAATGCGATCGATGCCCCTCTGAGAGGCGATGCTGACCTTATCGTCGCTCTTCACGCATGTGACACCGCTACCGATGAAGCGATTCTCTACGGACTTTCCCGTAACGCAAAAGCCATCGCTCTCGTCCCCTGCTGTCAGGCGGAAGTATCGCGTCTCCTTAAAAAGGTCCCCAGATCCGATGCCACGCTAGGAACTTGGCAACTCTGGCGCCACCCCCTTCATTCACGCGAATTCGGTAGCCATCTCACAAACGTGATTCGCACTCTCGCACTTGAGTCGCTTGGCTATAAAGTCACCGTGACAGAACTTCTCGGCTGGGAACATTCGATGAAAAATGAACTCATCCTTGCTGAAAAAACGGAACACCCAAACCCAGCCGCAAGGATCTGGCTGGATACTCTCTTAAAAGATATACCGGTAGAGCCAATGCTCATTCGTCGTCTAACCGACGGTCACTTCCTCAAATCCTAAAATATCGACATCGGTCGATCCCGCTGCGAGAGAAGAAGAAGGGGTTGCGGGTTGGCCTTTAATTTGAACGCGCTTTTTTTTGAAAAGTTCCTTAAATTCAGTTCGAGAGATTCTCTTTAAAAGAGCGTTTCGACTCTGTTTCCGCAACTCTTCAAGCAGAACTTGGTCGATTCGAGGCTTAGCGCTTAAAACAGTCAGAGTAATCCGGAACGAGTTCTCCGGCTTAGGATTCGTAGGGTTGGCCATGTGGCATGGCTTAACACGCTTTTAGTCGCGCTTATAGCAATTATGATTATCCTGGCACTGAATGCAAACCATGCGTTTACAGGTCGAACACTGTTCGAGAGCGGGCTCACGTTTACAGAAATAGCAGTAATCACTCATGTTTAAGACGACTAGCCGGTAAAAGTACCCACTTTGATTTTCCATAACCTTTTCCATTCACTAAAATTTCTAAGAAATGAACTCCAGGGAAATAGCGCCTCGTCGTTATTGGCTTTAAGGAGTGGGCCTTTTTAATTTCGACTTCTTTACCACCCTCTAATGTCACCGACTTTAACTTAAAGACCTTAAGTGAATGATCACCGTTATTTCTTAAAAAATGAAGCCGATAATCAATCACGAGCTTCTGGGGGGTAGAAGTGAGTGACCTTACCGAAAATTGAAAGGCTAAAGCACTTCCGACAATAACCTTAGCCTTAGAAATTCTAATTTTACTCACTCGGATCGCTGTTCGTTTTTCGGCCCCAATCAGATCCAGTGCAGGTCGGTACCCCTTTTTTATCAATGTTCGAAGCGCTCGGTGAATGATCCAATCCACCTTTTTTTGATGAACCTTACCCGCTTCTTTCTTCCAGCGCTTTAAGGTCTGAACCACCTTACCCGGGTGATGCTTCGATATATCGTTTAAATGATTCGAAACACTTTTCCGAACGTAAAGTTCCTCATCGAATTTAAGAATCTCAAGAATCTCTAAGCCTGGATTTGGGTCCTTAACGAAAGCTTCTAAACGCATACCCCAGGGCAGAAGCGGACGCGTTCCCTCAGAGGCCCATCTTCTGACATGAATATTTTCGTCCTGGGCACAATTTTTCAAAAAAAGAAGAGTAGTCCTTTCATCCTTTATAATAAAAGGCCGAATCGCAAACTCACTCGTGAAATATCGGGTCATCGTTTTTAAAGTAGGAAGTGAAATAGAAGGATCGAGAGATCCGTATTTTTCGACGAAATCCGTATAAGGCCAGAGATCAAACCCTTCCAACCTCTCTCTTTCAAGGGAACGGAGTAAGATATTAACCGCCACCGGATAATCATCGGGCAACGAGCTTCGCAGCCCCTCACGAACATGCCCCACTCGGTCTTTAAGTTCTAATGCGTGAAGCCCGGGTTCAATACCGAGAAATTTTTTTCGATTAAATTTCTCATAAACATGCGAAATCTCGTCCGCGATTCGAACGAGCATCGCTTTCCCAATTTTTAACTTAAAGGCGTTTGGATTATCGCTCATGCCGCTTGGGATAGTGCTTCAGGTAGCTCGAGAACGAAACAAGTATTTAGAGTCGAAGAATCGAGATAAAGTTTTCCGCCATGAGCCTCGACTAACCGACGCGAAATGCTGAGTCCTAATCCAGTCCCCTTACCTGCGCCTTTCGTTGTGAAGAACGGCTGCATCAGTTTTGCGCGAACGGGAGCTGGAATTCCTTTTCCTGAATCTGTAACTTTTATTGTAATCAGGCCATGGGACCGAATCGCTTCGACTTTAACCCATTTTCTTTCAAGCTCAACTACTGCATCGTAAGCATTCGTGAGTAGATTCGATATCACCTGAATAATCTGAGACGGGCGACCTAAAAAGGTTACGTCTTCACCAATTAAGACACTGAGAGCAACTTCATTTCTCTTAAATTTCTCACCATTTAAATCGACCGCTTCTGCGATCACTTCATTTAAATGAACGGGCTCCATAGGATCTGAGTCAGCATTTCTGGAAAGCGATTTTAGGCTGGTAATAATTTTTGAAGCTCGAAGGGATCCCTGTACGATTTTCTCTAAGGACTCGTGGAGTTTCTCAGGCGTTAAAACACGACCTGAATCCAAAATCTGTAAAAGGAGGTTTGCCTTACCCGCAACGATCGTTAAAGGGTTATTAATTTCGTGAGCAATACCTGCCGCGACTTC
>JBGSHQ010000106.1:0-4862 GCA_041752095.1 Bdellovibrionia bacterium | reverse complement strand
GGGCTTTCGTAAATTCATTCCAATTATTTAGCCACGGGTTTTTATAACCATTCAGGCGATTAAACTGCAGAGTCATCTGCTCGATAAAAAGAGCAGGCTTCAGAATGATCGTCATGATCCAAGGGATTAAACCCACGAAAGTAAGCGCACCGATCTTTATAATTTTTTTAGGCTCCTGCCAGTAAAGCACTAGAACCATCGGCAGTAAGTGAATGGCGTTGAAATGGAGCATCGCTCCTGCCCAGAGCGCAAATGCTACAGGATGAAAATAGCGCCGTTCACGAAAAAAGTTCGGCCAACCGAAGCGGTAGCCATAAAGAATAAAAACTCCCGCTGCACCGATCAGAGATTCGGGCCGAACGATAACGGAAGACCACCGAATGACGGGTTCGAAGGTGAGAACGAGCGCCGCGCCTAAAACTAAAAGAATATGAGCTCGCGCCCGGATGAGGGAGCGCAAAATAATAAATACAGAGAGAAACCATCCCGTGAGTGGAATTACTTTTAGGGCATGAGGCCCATCGATGCCGATCGACCGAGCGATCCCGATTAAAATCGGAAAGAGCGGCATCGTATTAAAATTCCAAATCCGGTAGGTGGGCTCAAACGGCGCTTGTGGAATCATGACCCAGCGGGGAGGCCACGCGAAAAGATCCTTTGCGACGAAAAAAAAGGCCGAATCATCGGGCCACGGCACGGGATTAAATGCGAGAGCAGAGAGCCACACCCAAAGAATTCCAAATAAAGGAATGAGGAGCACCCAGTTCCTGAGAATATCTTTCGATTGCGTCATTTTATGTAGCTTCACAGCCCTAGTCTAAACCTGAGTGTTCCCCGCTTGCTATCGCGAATTAACGTGAACTAAAGTGGGAGGACAATGGGCAAATGGCTAACGAAGAATGTGGACCTCGGTCCACCGCTTGAAATCTCGAAGTGGCGAAAGATTTCGATTTCATCCTGGAAGGTGACTCGGGACTCGAGCATCGTTTCCATTTTAGATCTCGATGCGGAGCCGGGCCTTGCCTATCTAGCAGCACATCAGCCTCAGACGGATGTGAAACTTACGATTACCCACCTCGCTGCCCAAGCGCTTGCGAAGACATTTGCGAAATACCCTGAAGTAAACTGCATGGTTCGGTGGGGTAGGCTTTACCGAAGAAATTCAGTCGATGTTTGTGTGCTCGTCGCTGCCGGAAAGTCGGGAGTGAAGGGAAGCGAAGATCTTTCGGGTGCCATCGTTAGAAATGCCGATAAAATTGGGATCGTTAAAATCGCTGAGTCGCTCGTGCCCCACGCGAAAACCATTAAGTCAGGAACTGATACGACCTTTAAGGGGATTAAATATTACATCGGAAATCTCCCAGGATTCATCCGGCAGCCGCTTGTGAATCTCACTGATTTTATCATGCACGGACTGAACCTTTGGTCGCCGATCCTCGGCATGAAGCAGGATTCGTTCGGGAGCTTTATGCTTACCAGCGTGGGCTCACTCGATATCGAGTTTGCGATCCCACGGATTTATCCCCAGTCGAGAAATGTGATGATGATGTCAGTCGGTGCGGTACGTGAAAAACCGATCGTGAAGGACGGAAAGATCGTCATCGGAAAGCAAATTAAGGTCGTTTTTACTGCCGATCACCGGATTGTTGATGGGCTTCATGCGGCATATCTTCTTAAAGAGTTTCACCGCTGTTTTGAAAATCCCCAAGATTCATAGCACTTAGATACAATGCGTTATCATCAATCCATGATACGAGATTAGTGTTCTTTTTTTCATTTTAAGCACTCATTTTAACCACGGGAGTTAGGCCGATGTCAGAAGCAATTGGGTCCGGTAAAGTAGTAGGAATGGCGTACAGCCTTAAAAACGATGCGGGCGAAATTCTCGACCAGGCATCTCACGCAGAGCCATTTCTCTATATTCACGGCGCAAGTCAGATCGTTCCCGGGCTTGAGGAAGCGCTCACAGGTTTAAAAATCGGTGAAAAGAAAAACGTTACGGTTCCACCCGATGCTGGATACGGCCCAGTGATTCCTGGCCTCAACATGACGGTTAAGAAAAACCAATTCCCGGGCATCAATGAGATCCAAGTCGGCATGCAGTTTCAAGCGCAGAGCCCTGAAGGACACGGAATGGTGTTCACCATCGTTAAGCTCGAAGGCGATGATGTCACGATCGATGGGAACCATCCTCTCGCCGGTCAGACGCTTCACTTCGCAGTCGAAATTCTTTCGATGCGCGCGGCAACTTCTGAAGAAATGAGCCATGGTCACGTTCACGGTGAAGGTGGACATCACCACTAAGAGTCACCCCAGAGAAAGTTAGAGTCTATGTCCCTCGGTAAAAGTTACGAACCTCAGGCATTTGAAAATCAACGCTACGATTATTGGTTAAAAAACGAATGTTTCGTTGCTGCCGACACGAATGCTCCAGGACAGAAGTCGTATGCGATTGTTATTCCACCGCCAAACGTAACGGGCGTACTCCACATGGGACATGCACTCATGCTCACGCTTGAGGATATTCTCATCCGCTGGCGTCGCATGCATGGGGATAATACTCTCTGGCTCCCTGGAACGGATCACGCGGGTATCGCAACCCAAACTCAAGTCGAGAAGCAGATCGCGAAAGAGGGAAAAGGTCCAACAGGCCGCCCTTTAAATCGTCACGATCTCGGGCGCGAAAAATTTATCGAGCGCACGTGGAAGTGGAAGAACGATCACCATCACATCATCTCTGATCAGATGAAGAAGCTCGGGTCGTCACTCGACTGGTCTCGTGAACGTTTCACAATGGACGACGGGCTATCGAAAGCGGTCCGTGAAGTATTCGTTCGTCTTTACGATGAGAAATTAATTTACCGCGGAGAGCGGATCATTAACTGGTGTACTCGCTGCCGTACCGCGCTCTCCGACCTCGAAGTTATTCCGACGGATCGTAAGGGGAGTCTCTGGAGTCTTCGTTATCCGATTGTAGAAAAAGATGGAACTCCTGTTAAGGATCCATCGACGGGTGAGGCGACCGTTCTTACGATCGCAACTACACGCCCGGAAACCTTACTCGGTGATACTGCGGTCGCAGTCCACCCTGAAGATGATCGCTATAAGAATATCCACGGAAAATTTGCGGTACTTCCACTCATGGGTCGACTGATTCCAGTCATCACGGATGAGTACGTCGACCGCGAGTTCGGAACCGGTGCTTTAAAGATTACTCCTGCCCACGATTTTAACGACTACGATCTCGGCGTAAAACATTCACTCCCAATGATCCAGGTCATGGGTAAGGATGGAAAAATCACTGCTGAAGGTGGCGCATACGCTGGCCTTAAGTTTTCCGATGCGCGGACTAAAATTTTAGAAGACTTAAAAACCGCTGAGCTTCTCGTTAAAGTCGAAGACCACGCGATGAAGTTAGGCCTCTGTCAGCGCTGCGAACAGATCGCAGAGCCGATCGTCTCTGCACAGTGGTTCGTGAAGATGAAACCACTCGCTGAGCCCGCGATCGCGGCAGCGCAGACGGGGAAAATTGAATTTTCTCCGAAGATGCACGAAAAAATTTACTACGAGTGGATGAATAACATCCGCGACTGGTGCATTTCTCGTCAGCTCTGGTGGGGGCATCAGATTCCGGCTTGGCACTGCCAGAAATGCGAAGAAATTACCGTCTCTCGCACCGATGTGACTGCATGTTCGAAATGTAAATCGACCGATGTAAAACGCGACGAAGACGTTCTCGATACTTGGTTTTCTTCTGCTTTATGGCCTTTCTCGACTCTAGGCTGGCCGGAAAAAACTCCAGCACTTGGAACCTTTTATCCGACTTCGGTTTTAGAGACCGGATCCGACATTCTATTCTTCTGGGTCGCTCGAATGATCGTCATGGGAATTCACTTCATGGGAGATGTTCCATTCCATAAGGTTTACCTCCATTCGATGGTTCGCGATGAGAAGGGTGATAAGATGTCGAAGTCGAAAGGCAACGTCATCGACCCTCTCGATATCATGAAGGTCCATGGAGCCGATCCGCTCCGGTTTACACTCGCATCGATGGCGAACCACTCTCGCGATATTAAGCTCTCCGTCGACCGTGTTGGTGACACCCGCGCGTTTGCGAATAAAATTTGGAATGCGACGAAGTTCCTTCATCTTCAGCTCGATCCGAATCCTGATATGCCAATCGCGGGACCCGTTTCGGAACCGAAAGGTGGCGCGGAAGCGTGGTTAAAATCGAATTTTAAAAACCTTCACCCGACTAATCGTTGGATTCTTTCCCGCCTTCAGTCGGCGATTCATTCTGTAGAACAAGGATTTTCGGAATGGGAAGTCGATAAGGCAGCTGCTGCGATCTATGATTTTGCGTGGTTAGAGTTTTGTGATTGGTATATCGAATTCTCTAAGCTTCCTCTTCGTAAGGCTGGGAAAGAGCGTGAAGAAACGATTATTACTCTTCATTATGTTTTAGAAACACTCTTTAAAGTCATGCATCCGGTGATGCCATTCGTGACGGAAGAACTCTGGACTTCACTCCCTTGGGTGAAGCCTGCGAATACTCCAGCACGCGTTCGCGATGGAAAGTCCGCACTCCCTGTGCTTGCGTTCCACGCATTCCCGAAAAAAGATATCGCCTTCAGTGATGAGAGCGCCGAGACTGAAATGGTTCGGCTAAAAGCGGTCATCGAAGCGATTCGTAACTTCCGCGGTGAAAATGGACTTTCCCCGAAGAAAGAATTCACCCTTCATGTTCACATGAAGGACGGAGCTGCGAAGGATTTCTTTAAAAAGTATGGGGGCGATATCCTGCAGCTCGCTCGGATCACTGAAATTAAAGAAATCGGGAAAGGGGAGTCGGCTTCGAAGTT
>JBGSHQ010000105.1:0-1680 GCA_041752095.1 Bdellovibrionia bacterium | reverse complement strand
CGAGTTGCTGGAGACATAATACTCAACCCAAAAGACTTAAGAGAGGCATTAAAATTCGATCGAAGTGGCATCTCGCGCTCAAATAAAAACGTGTCGAAAGCGCCAGCACTTTTTAAGATCAGTGCTAAAGGCGGCTGTCTTCCATCCGACACTTTCTTTCCACTTTCGCTCTCGATAAAGAGCCGAGCTTTAGCGATCGAATCCGAAGGTAAGTCATCTTCCCATCCTTCGGTTTTTTCTAAACTGATAAGCGGGGAGACAAGTCCAGCTATCGCAATCCTCGCTAAAACAGTAGCGCTATTCTGGTCTTGGCCGATAGCAGCCCCGACTGCGAGTGTTGCCATCCGAACCGCACGATCAAAAGCCTTAGGATTCGACTTCGCAAGCTCTAGCATTTTTCCCTCCACACTTTTCAACTCGAGAAGTGACTTCAGCGAAGCATCGACTACATCCGATGCGACTCGAAAATGATCGCCCAGCGAAAGATCCGAAAATTTACTCATCCGAGTGACATAAGCATCCTGAACTATAGTCATCAGTGCCTGCCCATTTGCTAAAATTTCACCACGACCCAATCGCGCAGCACGCGGCGAAATTCCTATGATGCGAGAAAAGTCATTTGTTCGAATTAAAAAACGATAAACCCCTTTAGACTCAAACCCCTTAAGAGCCGCATCCGTTAATCCACTCACCCATTCCCCAACTTTTCTAGGAACACGGAGCCCCGTATCCGGCCACTCCGCATCGCCTTCAAGAAAAATAGGAATCTTACCCTCGCGTGAGGTCTTAAATTCACGAAGTGCGACTGGAGCAAAAAAGAGTGATTCTTCGATACTTGGAATATCGCTCGCACGTGAAAGTTCGGATTTTAGAAGCGAGCTAATTTCTTCAATTTGAAACGGCTTAGAAATAAAGCCACAAGCCCCCATGCGAAGTGCTTCTGCAGAATCCAAAAGATCAGAAAAACCAGTCATGAATGCAAATGGGATCGGACGACCATTGCGAGTGATTCCACTCGATAAACACCACCGAAATAAATCGAGCCCGGTTTTCAGAGGCATTCGAATATCGGAGAGAATAAAATCAACTGGAACCTCGAGTAAAATTTTCGAAGCTTCATCCACGTTTCCTGCAACTAAAGTCTTATAGCCCTCTTCGATTAAAACTTCCGTAACGAGCTCGCGCAGAAGACTATCGTCCTCAACGACGAGAACCGTTTTTTGCTGTGTCGAATTTTCATTCACCTGACTCATGAACATTCCTCGCGTATTCAACATACGTAAAAATTTTAGCGGGGATAGAACTTACTAAGATGATCTCTCGGTGAGCGAAACTATTCAACTGTGTCAGTCTTGATAAAATCAAAACTAACCGAATGAAATTAAAGGACTTTTTTAAATATTTTTTAAAGAATTACTATAGATTTAGGCCATTTCCTGAACATAAAACGGCACCCCCGAGGCGTACCTACTCTAACCTGAGGTAATCCCTTCGGAATAATGAGTTAGGCCTAACGAAAAATGACGTGTGTCTGCGGAGTCGACGCCGTCGGAGACGGAGACGGAACAACTCTCATAAAAGCTTCACTTAACTCCAAGAATTCCTTCTCTTCATCACTACTTAATGTAGGACGGTCGGGATCTGGGGCGTATGAACCAGAACTTCCTGAAGAAGAATTTG
>JBGSHQ010000104.1:0-5248 GCA_041752095.1 Bdellovibrionia bacterium | reverse complement strand
CGCAGTTCGAGGGGCAGACGAAATCTAAACTCGGAACAGGCGAAGTCGAAGGATTCGTGAACGGGCTCGTTTACGAAAAACTAAATAGCTACTTCGAACAAAATCCCGGAGTCGCGAAAAAAGTAATTCAAAAAGCAATTGATGCAGCCGCTGCACGAATTGCGGCTCGTAAGGCTCGTGAACTCACTCGCCGCAAGAGTGCGCTCGACTTCGGTGGACTGCCTGGAAAAATGGCCGACTGCCAGGAGAAAGATCCTGCACTTTGCGAAGTCTATTTGGTTGAGGGTGATTCCGCAGGCGGCTCGGCTAAGCAGGGCCGAGACCGTAAAAACCAAGCGATCTTGCCCCTGAAGGGAAAAATCTTAAACGTCGAGCGCGCGCGATTTGATAAGATGCTCGCGTTTGAAGAAATTAAAATTCTGATCACGGCACTTGGTGCTGGGATTGGTAAAGAAGACTTCGATATTGCGAAACTTCGTTACCATAAGATCGTCATTATGACGGATGCCGATGTCGACGGCTCCCACATTAGAACACTTCTACTTACCTTCTTCTTCCGCCAGATGCCGGAAGTTTTAGAGCGGGGATATCTCTACATCGCGCAGCCACCCCTTTATAAAGTCAAAAAAGGAAAGATGGAGCGCTATTTAAAGAACGAAGCCGATCTTGCTGAGTTCCTCCTTTCTTCGGGGCTTGAAGGAATTACGATCCGATCAGGTGGAAAAGATGTTCCGACGAGTCAGATTGCGTCTTCGCTGAAAGCAGCGAACCGACTTACGAAGTCGATCGACCGTATGGCGAAGCGCCTGCATCCGCACGTTCTCCGGTCTCTCATTCGACAAAATGCAACAGCCGAAACGCTGAACACGAAAGAGGGCCTTGAAAAAGTGATGCTCGCGATTGCTAAAGAGGCAATGGAGAAAAACATCCAGATGTCTTACACGATTGCAAAAGACGGCGAACACAACTCCTGGTTTGCTACCGTAGAAAACGTGATTAAGGGCTCTAAGCGGATTGCTCCGATTAATCACGTAACGCTTACTTCGCCCGAGTATGAAGAACTGATTAAACATAATCTGGCGATGCAGACGATGGGGTCTGGACCTTTCGAAATTATTACCGAAGGAAAAGCCACAGAGAAAATTCCAGAAACCGTAAATGACGGAGAAGAACTCGCTCTTCGTGTTGTTGAAAAAGCAAAACAGGGACTTGGGATCCAGCGCTATAAGGGTCTGGGAGAAATGAATCCCGAGCAGCTCTGGGAAACCACCATGGATCCAGCTCGACGAACGCTTCTTAAGGTAACCGTGAACGACGCGGTCGAAGCAGACGGCGTATTTTCTGTGCTTATGGGAGATGCAGTGGAGCCGAGACGTGCGTTTATTGAAGAAAACGCACTCCGTGTAAGGAATCTCGACATATGATGAAGTCACGCATTTATGGCGTGGGTTCCTATGTTCCACCCCGTATTTTAAAAAACGACGACCTCGCTACGATGATGGACACGTCGGATGAGTGGATTCGTCAGCGTACCGGTATCGAACAGAGACACTGGGTAGAGGCAGGCACGGATACGTCCGATCTCGCCGTTGTTGCCGCAGAGAGGGCGCTTGAATCCGCAAAGGTTTCGAAAAACGAGATCGATTGCATTATTGCAGCCACCCTTACTCCGGATCATGACTTTCCGGGTCTCGGTTGTTTTGTTCAAGCAAAGCTCGGTGTTCCTGGAATTCCAGCGTTTGATGTTCGACAGCAGTGCACGGGCTTTCTTTATGCGATGTCGATGGCGGATCAATACATCCGAACAGGTACGTATAAGAGGGTTTTAGTCGTTGGAGCAGAAGTTCATTCGCGAGGATTAGATAAAACCCCCGAGGGCCGGGACGTTGCTGTTCTTTTCGGCGACGGTGCGGGCGCTGTGATTATGGGGCCGACAGGGGGAGCGGTTCAGGATGCCGATTCTCAAATTTATTCTACGCACCTTCATGCAGACGGAACTTTTGCTAAAGAACTCTGGGTTCCGGCGCCTGGAAGCGGGCTTGGAAAAGAACGAATTACCCACGAGATGCTCGATGAAAAACTTCAGTTTCCGAAGATGAACGGAAAAGCGGTATTCGTTCATGCCGTTAAACGAATGCCTGAAGCGATCATGGAAGCGCTCGAAAAAAACGGGAAAAAAATTGAAGACGTGGACCTGTTTCTTTTCCATCAGGCAAATCTTCGAATTAACGAGATGGTTGGAAAACAGCTCGGAATTCCGTCAGAGAAAATTTTTAATACGATCCAAAAATTTGCCAACACCACAGCAGCGACGATTCCGATCGGAATGGACGAAGCGGTGAAGGCAGGAAAACTTAAAAAGGGAATGCTGGTTGCATCTGCTGCTTTTGGAAGCGGCTTTACTTGGGCCTCAGCACTCTATCGTTGGTAAGAGCATTGGTAAGAAAGTTCATAGGGAATAAGTTATGAGTGATACTGGAAATGTAGAAAATTTAGGTAAAAGCGTTATTAACGTAAATATCGAAGATGAAATGAGAGGCGCCTACCTTGATTACGCAATGAGCGTTATCGTAGGCCGCGCCCTTCCCGATGTACGTGACGGACTTAAACCCGTTCATAGACGAGTTCTCTTTTCGATGAACGAACAGAATATTACGTTTGGTCGCCCGTTCGTTAAGTCCGCACGTGTGGTCGGGGATGTTATCGGTAAATACCATCCGCACGGGGACACGACCGTCTACGACGCTCTCGTACGACTTGCCCAAGACTTCTCACTTCGCTACCCACTCATCCGAGGACAAGGAAACTTTGGATCGATCGATGGGGATAGCCCGGCAGCAATGCGATACACGGAAGCGAAGATGGAGAAGATCACCGACGAACTTCTCGCAGATATTGATAAGGAAACAGTCGACTTCGGACCGAACTACGACGACTCCCTTTCCGAGCCCCTTGTTCTTCCCACACGGATTCCTAACCTTTTAATAAATGGCTCAAGCGGAATCGCGGTCGGCATGGCCACAAGTATACCCCCCCATAATATTACTGAAATTGTAAATGCGACGATTGCTCTCATCGATAAGCCTAGCCTTACGACGGACGATCTTTTTGAGTTTGTGAAAGGGCCAGATTTTCCTACGGGCGCACTGATGTTCGGCGGGAACAATGTTAAAGAGGCTTACCGAACGGGCCGCGGGTCGATCACGATGCGCGCTCGCGCTGAAATCGAAACGATGAAAAATGACCGCGAACGAATCGTGGTGACGGAACTCCCCTACCAAGTAAATAAGGCGAGACTGATCGAAAAAATTGCGGATTTAGTTCGCGATAAAAAAATTGAAGGAATTTCTGATCTTCGCGATGAATCGGACCGGACAGGAATGCGGATGGTGATCGAGATGAAGAAGGGCGAGAATGCGAACGTCATTCTAAATCGCCTTTATAAACTCACCCAGCTTCAGGATAATTTTTCGTATAACCTACTCGCCATTCACCAGGGGCAGCCGAAAACGTTTAATCTTCGCGACATGCTCTGGGCATTCGTCGAACACCGAAAAGACGTTATTGTTCGCCGAACGATTTTTGAACTTCGAAAGGCAGAAGCGCGCGCGCATATCTTAGAGGGACTAAAGAAAGCCGTCGAAAACATTGACGAAGTGATTGCTCTCATTAAAGCTTCTCCTGGACCCGAGCAGGCGAAAGACGGACTCCAAATTAAGTTTGGATTTAGCGAAATTCAGGCGCAGGCGATTCTCGAAATGCGTCTTCAGCGCTTAACAGGCCTTGAGCGCGATAAGATCATTGAAGAGTATAATAATGTTCTTAAGTTTATAGCCCACCTGAAGGAAATTTTGGGCAGTGAAAAACTTGTTTTCGAAATCATTCAAACGGAACTGAAGGAAGTTTTAGAAAAGTTTGGAGATAAGCGCAGAACCGAAATCGTTTATAACGCCACGAGCGAGTTTGAAGAAGAAGAGTTGATTGCAGATGTAGAAACCCTCGTTTCGATCACCCACACGGGCTACATTAAGCGAACGGATCCGTCACAGTTTAGATCCCAGAACCGCGGAGGTCGCGGCATTAAGGGCATGAGTACGGGCGAAGAAGATTTCGTGACCGCAATTTATCACACGAATACCCTTTCCTACCTACTCTGTTTCACAGACCGTGGAAGGCTGCACTGGTTAAAGGTTTATAAAATTCCCGAAGCCTCACGAACTGCCAAAGGAAAAGCGATTGTAAATCTTCTCTCTCTTCAGCAGGGAGAAAAAATTAAGGCGATTCTTCCTGTTGCAGAATTTAAAGAGAACGAATTTATCACGATGGTTACCCGAAACGGAATCATTAAGAAAACTGCCCTTGCGGAGTTTTCTAATGTACGCGCTTCTGGAATTATCGCGCTTACTACCGACGATGGGGACGAGCTTGTGGTTGCTCGACTTACGAAAGGAAATAACGATATTTTCCTTTGTTCGCGCGAAGGAATGTCGATCCGCTTTCAAGAAGAAGACGTCCGCACGATGGGACGAACCGCGCGTGGCGTGATTGGAATGAGCCTAGATGAGGGCGACCAAGTTATCGGTATGGAAGTACTCGAACGAGGAGTTGATTCGAAATTCGAAGTTCTGACCGTGACAGAGTCGGGTTATGGAAAGAGAACCCCTGTGGTCGATTACCGAACGCAGTCTCGTGGTGGAAAGGGGATCATCACGATGAAAACGAATGACAAGAACGGCCATGTGATGGGCTCGCGTCAGGTCACACCTGAAAATGATGTGATGCTCGTGTCGAATAAGGGTCAGATGATCCGCATTCATGTTGCAGGAATTTCCGAACAGGGCAGAAACACTCAAGGGGTTCGTCTGATGAACGTTTCTGATGGCGAAAAACTGATGTCGTTTGAACTCATTGCTGAAAGCGACAAGCCCGTCGAAGGAGCTCCGCCAGCAGTAGACGGCGACGAGACGGTTCACTAAAAATGATGAATAGCGGCCGAGCAGATAGAAAGTACCCTCTTCTGCTTGGCCCTCTCTTATTTTTATTTTTTTCTTCGTGTACTTCTCAAAACCCACGAGACCGCTTTTTGCTCGCTGAAAAACTTTGGCAGGAAAAAAACTACACAGCCGCAGTCGCTGAATACGAAAAGGTGACCCAAAAGGATCCGTCGAGTGAGCTTGGAATTAAGGCAGCACTTCGCGCTGCCATGACCCAAACCCTTTTTCTAAACGAGAATCTGGGCGCACTTAAA
>JBGSHQ010000103.1:0-2010 GCA_041752095.1 Bdellovibrionia bacterium | reverse complement strand
GGGTTGCACGGGATCGGGTCGACGTACCCACTAGGGAGTCTTCAAAGTAGTCAAAGCCGGTCAAATTCTCGATGATTTGGCTATGGGATTCGGCGAGCAATGTAATGTAGACTACATTTCCAGAATGTTTTTTGGCGTGGTGAAAGCAGATCTGATTTCCCAGAACGGTCTTACCGCTCCCCGGTTGTCCGACCAATAGGTACATTCCGCCCTTAATAAATCCGCCGTTTAGGAGGACGTCAAAGCCTTCGAGCCCACTTTGTAAGCGCTCGGGTTTCTTCCTAAGTTCGCCCCGAGATTTAGTCGCATTTGACATATTTATAGCCCTTTCGTTTCATTTTGATCGGAGAGTGGAAGCTCGACGAAGAACGCGGATCCCTCACCAGGCGTACTTTCTACCCAGATTTTTCCACCGTGCGCCGTGACGATCTCGCGAGAGATAAATAGCCCTAAACCTAAGCCTCGCGCCTTCGACGTAGTTTCAGCCCTTTCGAACCGGTTAAATATTTTTCCCTGAGCATCGAGAGAGATACCTGCACCATGGTCTCGAACTGAAAATGTAACGTGTGATTTTGAACACTTAACTTCGATTCGAATGGGCTTTTGGTTTCCGTATTTTATCGCGTTCGTAAGAAGGTTAATTATGACTTGCTCGATACGCATACGGTCCCACACACCGGTAGACGGCTCGCACTCGACTATCATCGGGTCGCTATATCCGGCCGCCACGAACTGGGAATGCATTTGAAGAACCGATTCTCTAATCGACTCGCGAAGGTCGAATCGCTCGTGCTCCAATGTAAGATTACCCGTCCTTATTCTTGCTACATCGAGCATGTCATTCACCATGCGTACTAATCGGACCACTTGTCTTTCTGTTTGGTCCGTAAAGGCCTCAACATGTTTTCTTGAAAAAACGGAGCTATCTCCCTTTTCGATACCTCTTCGCATAAATTGGGCTTGAATTTTCATAGCGGTAAGCGGAGTTTTTAATTCATGTGAGGCGATTGACATAAACTCGTCTCGTATCAACAGCGCTTGCTCGAGTTCGGCTTGAGTTTTTTTCAGCTGCGACATCAGCGCATCCTGGGCTTTCTCCAAAGTTCGCCTTTCGGTAATATCCCGGATCGCAGCCGATATGAGCGTGCCAGTTTCCGTGCTCAACGGGCTCAGAGAGATATCGATCGAAAACTCAGCCCCGTTCTTTCTGCGACCGAAGAACTCATGACCACGGCTCATGGGCCTTATGGCTGGATAGGCAGTGAACCCCGTTCGGTGATGGATATGTGCCACGCGGAAACGCTCTGGCATTAGCATCTCCATGGGTTGTCCGATCAATTCAGAGCGTTCATAACCGAACATTGCTTCTGCCTGCCGATTTACTATTTCTATTCTGCCTTCATCGTCGGTAATAACGATGGCATCTGCGGCATTTTCAAGTAATCCACGAAACTTTATTTCGGCGGTTTTGATCTCGTTTTTTTGCCGGTACAATTCGATAAAAACATTCGCCTTACTCTTAACTGCATGGCTATTTAAGGGTTTTAGAAGAAAATCCACGGCACCGCTTTCATACCCTTTGAAAGCAAAACTTAGATCCTTAGCTGTCGCCGATACGAATATAATGGGCACGTGCCTCGATTTATTTGTACCGCGCATCAGTTCAGCTAATTCGAATCCACTCATTCCCGGCATTTGGACATCGACGAAGGCTAGCGCGAAATCATTCGAGAAGAGAAACTCTAGAGCTGATTCTCCGGAGCTTGCCTGAAAAATTTCCACGTCGTCACGCCTAAGAAGTCCTTCCAGGGCAAGCAGATTGTTCTTCAGGTCATCTACGAGCAGAATTTTGATTCTGGGCCGACCGAATGGGTCAGTCTTACTTAAAACCATCAAATCGAACCATTCGCGATAGTTCCCCCAGATGTATCCATTTGCGGTGCCCATACGCGAATGAGCGAGAGTAGTTTCTCGAGGTCGACCGGCTTAGAAACATAGTCGTCCATACCC
>JBGSHQ010000102.1:0-2064 GCA_041752095.1 Bdellovibrionia bacterium | reverse complement strand
TACGGGCCCAGGGGTTCTCACGGTCGAGAAACTTACGATGGAAAAACTCGATTTCGAACTCGAGGGCGCGATTGTTATTGGAAAAGGCGGGAAAAACATCCCTTCATCGAAGGCCGACGAACACATTTTCGGCTACATGATCATGAACGACTGGTCGGCTCGTCATCTGCAGATGGAAGAAATGAAATTAAATCTGGGGCCCGCTAAAGGAAAAGACTTCGGAACTTCGCTCGGACCCTACCTCGTTACTCGGGATGAACTAAAATCTTCGTCTGTTCCTTCTCCAAAGGGCGAGCGCCATAATCTGCGCATGACCTGTACGGTGAACGGAAAACTTCTATCGGACGGAAATCTTAAGGACATGAATTGGACATTCGCCCAGATCGTCGAGCGCGCAAGCTACGGCGCTCAGCTTTTTCCAGGCGAAGTGATTGGATCGGGCACGGTAGGCACTGGGTGCTTAATGGAACTGAATGGATCGAAAATTACGGATAATCTCTGGCTGAAGGCAGGAGATGAAGTCGTCCTTGAGATTGATGGACTCGGAAAACTCGTGAACACGATACGTGCGGCGACGCCGACGTCGCTCGATGAAACTCTTCCTCGGTAACGGCGGATGAAACTCAGGCTCCACCATTACTGGCGATCTTCAAGCTCATGGCGGGTCCGCTGGTCGATGGCACTGAAAGGGATTCAGCCCGAGTTTAAACATGTCGATCTCTTAAACGGCGAAAGCGAATCAGACGCTTACCGAAAAATTAATCCGTTTGGATATGTACCGGCTTTAGAATTCCTGGGCGAAAAAACCCCTTCACGCCAGTTTCTTACAGAGTCTGTAGCGATTTTAGAGTGGCTTGAGGAGTCGCACCCTTCGCCTGCACTTTTACCTCGCGACCCAATTTCTCGCGCAAAAGTTCGCGCGCTGGTCGAATCGATTAATGCGGGAACACAGCCGCTCCAGAACTTAACGAACCTGATTTATTCCGTACCTGAGTCGGCTCCAGACTTCGCGGCGAAACGAAAAGAATTAGCCGCGCACTGGATTCGAAATGGTTTCGAGGCTTACGAATCTCTCGCCGCCCCGTCTGCTGGAAAATTTTCTTTCGGTGATGAGATCACTCACGCCGATCTTGCTCTCATTCCTCAGTGCTATAATGCACTTCGATTCGATGTCTCTTTAGAGAAGTATCCGACGATCCTTCACGTTTACGAGAATGCGATTAAGACAGAAGGCTACGCGGCGAGCGAGCCTGAGAAATTTAAGCCTGCGCAGTGATTAACGCACTCTTACTTCCAGCGCTGGAAGTGAATGGCCTTTTTTCGGCCTCGATTCTGACTTGTAACTTCATCCTTAAACCGATCCAATGAGCCTCATGTCCCCTGACGACCTCGGCCCTGCCGGGATAAAAGATCCACTCGCTCTCTTTTCCTATCTCGTAGAAACGGGTGGGCGCGCGCTCGTCACCTCCGAAGATAGTTTCGCGATGCTCACTCGGATGGGCTACGCGACCGAACTCCACACGAAGGATCTCAGGATGCTTGGAGTCTCGACCGAGTCGCTCGATGCGATTTGGTGGACGAAAGCAAACGACACTTATTCTATAGAGGACACTTTTCGAATTCTTCAATCGATATTTAAGGGCCTTAAACCAAAAAAAGGAATTCTAGCACTCTCCTTTCTAAAAGCGGGTAAGGGAAATCCCTGGAGCGTTCGTACCGTGATGACCTTACTTCGACAGACGGGATTCCAACTTTTTCACTCGTTCGAAAGTACCGATGAGCACCTCTTCTTTTGTCAGAGGCTCTAGATATGTCTGCTTCTAGAGCCATTTTCCACTGGTGCAAAACGACTTGTGTCGATGCCACGCTTGCATCGCTATGCATCAAGCTCTGGTAATTACTTCTCTTTGTAAATCAATTTTCTGGCACACCTCATGCTTAGTCAGCTCTAAGAAGTTTCTTTTTTTGAAACGTTACCCGCAAGCAAGTAACCAAATTCTCCCCGTGGGGAGAGGAGTTTAAATATGAGGCTGTTACCCAACGCAATACGCGCCTTATTCGTCT
>JBGSHQ010000101.1:0-28075 GCA_041752095.1 Bdellovibrionia bacterium | reverse complement strand
GTTCATTGAGACGAGCGCCGCTTAATCAGCCGAAGCGAACCCAAAATCGAGCACAAACCTTTTTCGATTCTTCAATCCCGAGAAGTGCTCCTACTGCGAAATAAATAACTCCAAATGCTCCGAGTACAAAGAGTGCGAGCAAAGTCGGAGATTTAATATCGGAGATGGTAATTTTAAGTGCAAACGCCATGGCTCCCGCTATCCCGGCCGCAGTCCAGGATCGATTTCGCATTCGAACTGGGATATTAATTTTTCCGATTCGAGATTCGAGTCGCGTTTTAAGTAAAGTAAACTCAACCCAACCTGCTAAACCAGAAGCGAGAGTGAGGCCTACGGTTCCATAAATTTTTGCGGTCCCGATAAGTCCAGGTAACTTTACTGCACCAAAAATACCCAGAACGAGTGCGATTATGACTCGTAGGAGAGAAATTTTAAGCGGTGTTTTCGTATCTCGAAGTGCATAGAAGGCAGAAGAAATGAGTCGCCCGCGAGTGGCAGGAATAAGACCAATCGAAGCGGCACCTAAAATTGCCCAAATGAGGAGAGAATCTGCTCGCTTAAATTCACCGGTTTGAAAAACTGCACCCGAAATTGTGTCCCCTAAAAGAGCAAAAGCAACTGCTGAGGGAATAACAAAAAATGAAATTCGTGCCAGCCCGAGTTCAAGCCGATGTCGTAATTTAGACCGCGCTGCTTCGTCTGCATCCCCAACAGATGAAAGCTCGGGTAATTCGGCTGCAGAGACCGACATTCCAAAAAGTGAGATGGGTAGTAAATAAAGCGTCTGCGCATAAGCAATTGCAGAAACTGCTCCCGTCGGAAGGAGTGAAGCAATCATATTATCGACATAGGCACTAATCTGGACAACACCCCGACCTATGACTACGGGTAAAAAACTTTTACCTATACCACTGATTGCAAAACGATCTTCAGGTCTCGCCGTCCTGTAAACTTTAACGAATTTTAAGACGAAAGGGAGTTGGACTAAAAACTGGAGAAGACTTCCTAGAAAAAGTCCCCAAGCTGCATCGATTGCGAGCCGATCCATGTTATGACGACTGCCAAAATAAATGAGTGTCCCGATAATCGCTAAATTCCAAAGCACAGGGGCAGAATACGAGAGAAAAAATTTCCTGTGACTGTTCAGAATCCCCAGACACCACGCAGAGAGAACTAGAACCCCTGTACCTGGAAAAAGAATTCGAACAATTTGGATGGTGAGTTCTTTTTTTGCTCCGGTGAATCCAGGTGCGATGGCTTCAATTAAATGGGGGGTCGCAAGTGTTCCGGCGAGTACAAGGATCGATACAAAAAGAGCCAGTGCCGTTCCAACTGTCCACGCAACCCTGCGAGCAGCCTCGTTTTCCTTGATCGAAAGTAAGCGAGCATAAACGGGGATGAAAGATGCGGAAAGGACCCCTTCACCAAATAGGTTTTGGAGAAAATTTGGAATTTTAAGCGCTGCTTTAAAAGCATCGCCTGCATCAGAATTTCCAAAGTAGTGTGCAAACACCCGTTCACGAACAAGACCGGAAATACGGCTTAAAAATATTCCGAGTGCGACAAAGAAAGATCCTGATCGCGGCGCGTTAATATTGGATTTTGTGGAGGAGCTGATTTTCACGTGTGCTTTTATCGTACATCACTTCGGGGCAGAGACAAATCGGGACCAGGGTCAATACGCAGCCCTTCCCACTTCATCATTCACTTTCTTGACGACAGGTACTGATCACTTGCATGATTCTATAACAAATGAACTATCCACTTCCTACGGACGTTAAAAAATCAGTCGAACTGTATCAGTCGTTTTTAAAGAAAAACGGAATGGGTACTCCCGATATCCATGCTGTTCTGGGATCAGGAATTGGCTCATCATTCACTGACTCCTGGATTCCTAACAACTGGAAATGGATGGGCGATCTCCCCTTTAAAGATCTCCCAGCGATCTCTGCCGCAACCGCACCCGGACATCCCGGTATTTATAAATTTTTTAAAGAAGAAAAATCGGAACGAGTCCTCTGTCTTCAAGTCGGCCGACTTCATGGCTATGAAGGGCTTCCTGCCTCACGGGTTGTGCTCTCGGTACTTGTTCCTCGACTTGCAGGTACGAAAAACTTCATCCTAACAAACGCTGCTGGCGGTCTAAAACTCGAGTGGCCCGTCGGCTCCGTGATGATGATTCGTGATCATGTAAACATGACAGGTCAGAATCCTCTCATCGGCCCCATGGTTGATGGAGTCGATCTTAAACCAATTGGCCCGCGCTTCCCAGATCTCTCTCGAGCCTGGGACCGTGAATTCACTGAATCGCTTCGAAAAAAACTCGGCGAATCTGGGCTCGTTACGAATGAAGGAATTTACCTGGGTCTTACTGGCCCAAGCTTCGAAACTCCAGCAGAGATTCGACTCTTCGCTCAGTGGGGAATGGGATCTGTAGGAATGTCGACGGTCTGGGAATCCATTGCACTTTCGCATTCTGACGCGCGAGTAGCAGGATTCTCACTGATCAGTAATTTAGGATGTGGATTAAACCCGGGAGTGATTCTAGATCACTTCGAAATACTCGAAGCATCAAAAGCAGCCGCTGAAAAAATTATTCGTGCACTCTTTAACTTAGAAGTGAACTAATCCCCTAAGAAAGCACTCATTTCTCTTGGGCCCGTTTTTGCCATTTCACGCATCCATTGAAATATGGGAACAACAGGCTTTAACTGCGAACAAATCCATTCAGAAAAATTCTGACTATAGAGGCGATCCGTAGGGTCATAATCCCGAGTTAAGTAGAGCCCATTATAGAGAAGAAATTCCGAATTTTTATGCTCAGAATCATAACCTTTCGGAATTTTTTTTAGATGTTTACCGTTGGGTTGAAATTTCCCTTTTTTTGCCGTTTTAAGTACTACTGAAAACCGCGAGGATGTGGGTTCAGTCGTGACTCGATCTCTGAAATGTTCGCGGACGGGTTTTGAAAAAACATAACTCCCGCAGCCCACTGAAATTCCTGTAAAATCAAAACCCATATAGATCGCGGGAAAAGAATCTTCCTTCGAAGAATGATCCCGAAAAAGAAAACTCGCATACTCCTTATAAGGCCGTTTATCTGAACTAAATCGCGTGTCGCGATGAATCCGGCCCACACACCGATAATCAACACGAAGTGTGGGAAAAAGTTCGAGAAGAGGATTTTTAATCCCGTCGATAAATTCACGTGAAGGTCCACGCAAATATTCTTCATACCGGTTTCGGTTAGCTTCGAACCAATCACGTTCATTATTCCTTTTTAAAGCACGAAGGAACTGAATTGTTTTCGGTGTAAAAGACATGGGGGTTTTTTAACGTTCAAGTTTTTTAGCAGGAATTCCGGCCCAGGTTTCACCCGCGGGGACAACGGTCTTTGGAAGCACCACAGAATTAGGAAGAATCGTCGCACGCTCCCCGATATCTGCGCCTCCCATAATGATCGAACGAATTCCAAGGGTCGCATTTTTACGGACGATAACTGGAGTCACGATCAAAAATCCCCCTGTTGCATAATGTGCGATGATCGTCACCGATCCACCGACGGTCACACCGTCCTCAAGAGTAATGAGAGCTGCATCACTGATGTTCGAACTATTCACCTCGGTCCCCCGACCAATTTTCATCCCCATTTGGCGATAGAAATAGATGTTAAATGGGGTCGGAGTGATCCAATCGAGGAAGGTATATCGAACAGAATAGATGAGAATATTATGGAGATACCATCCGAGCACTTTAGTAGAGTAAACCCCACCACGGAACGGCTTAATATAAGGCCGAATGAGTCGGTTCATCAAAGGAACGACTATAATCGCCGTAAATCCATAGGCCAAGTACCCAAGCGCAAGCGAGAATCCCTGGATGAAAAGACGAGGAAGGGTTGAGAAATCTTCACTCCACCCAAACATCCATTTTACGAGTGCAACTCCCGGAATCAAAGAAATTCCTAAGAGTGCGGCGACCACCGCATAAATGACGATGAGGAGACAGCCTAGAACAAGTAGTTTCGACTTTCTGAGAACTCTTTCAAATAACCCGATAATTCCTTTCTCTTTAGATCCTTGTGGATCATGAAATTCACGGATCTTCTTTTCTGGCGTCTTTGGCATTTGGCTATCGGTCATTAGCAGCAGCTTAACCTGTTTCGACGCATCTGCATAGTGTTGCCATTCATAAGAATCATTGGAAGAATCTTCTGATGAAAACGAACACACTCGCTCTATTCCTTTTTTCACTTTTTTTCACATCCTGCGCTGGGCAAGCCATTAAAGTCTCGGGTTCGAACGAAGAAGCTTCAAAATTAAAATCTGTTATTACTGAGCATACAGAAGCGGTGAAATATCTCGATCCCTTTTACGCTTCCTATTTTAATGTTGAGGAGGATTTAGATAAATTTGGTGATTACGCTTCTCCTGAGTTTCGAGAAAAAGCGCGTTTAATCACTTTAAAGAGTATAAACGCATTAAAAACTGTACGAGAAGAATCTCTACCTGAAGGGGATCGCCGTACTTACAGCCTATTTAAGGGTGACCTTGATATGTCAATCCGCGAATTCGATTTTCCGGGTGAACTTCTTGAATTTAATCAAATGGGAAATCGCTTGCATGCCTATATCGATGACTCAAGTGAAGCCCTGACCTCTTTTCCTTTTAACTCGGTAAAACATTATGATGCATTCGTAAAGCGTTCAGAGGGATTTCCGATCTACATCGATAACCAAATCCAACTTTTACGCCGTGGGATTAAAGAGAAAATAACTTTGGGTTGTGTTGCGGCAAAGGCAGCACTCAATACTTACCATTCGGGCTTAGAACCTTCTCCTGAAAAGAATCCATTCTACAGACCCATTCTTTTCATTCCAAAATCTTTTTCTGAAACGGACCGCAATCGCCTTTCAAAAGATTTCAAGAAAATGATCGAAGAAAGAATACTTCCTGGAATAGTGAAATTTGATAATTTTTTTAGAAAAGAATACCTCCCTCACTGCCGCTCCACTTACGGAATAGGATCACTTCCTCGGGGAAAAGAGTGGTATGAATTTGCCATTCACCGAAGTACGAATCTACCACTTAAAGCTAAAGAAGTTCACCAAAAGGGGCTAAGTGAGGTTGCTCGTATTCGAGCTGAAATCGAAAAAATAAAAACACAAATGAGTTTCAAAGGAACTTATAAAGAGTTCATTAAAGCCATTAGCAACGACCCGAAATATTTTTTTAAAAACTCAGAACAGATGATTTCGAACTTAAACAGTGTTCGAGAAAAGATTCAGAAAAAAATTCCGGACTATTTCAACTTAGTTCCGAAAACAGATTATAAAATTGTTGAATCGAGTAACCCTGAAGATGCGGCGGGGAGTTATAATGGCCCGACCGATAATCTTCCTTTTGGACGCTTCCTCGTTAACTCGAAGAACCTGCGTTCAATTCCGATCTATGAAACAACAACCCTTTCACTTCATGAAACGATTCCAGGCCACCACTTTCAGCTCGCCCTTCAGTTTGAGATGAAGGACAAACTATCCGAGTATCAGCGAAAAATGTACTTCTCGAACGCGTTTGCAGAAGGTTGGGCGCTCTATAGTGAATACCTTGGTAATGAAATGGGCATGTATGAGGACCCTGTCCAACGTCTCGGTAACCTGAATGCAGAAATGCTCCGAGCCGTTCGCCTCGTCGTTGACTCGGGGATTCATGCCTACGGCTGGTCTCGCGAAAAAACAATGAAATATATGGCTGAATATCTAGCTTCCGATGAAAAGGGAATTAGTAACGAAGCAAATCGTTACTCGGTTTGGCCTGGCCAGGCACTCGGATATAAAATCGGGCAACTTAAAATCATCGAACTTCGAAAAGAATCTGAAGAGGCACTTGGAAGTAAATTCGATATTAAAGAATTTCACCGGATCGTGATTGGAAATGGAACGGTTTCTCTAAGTTTCCTCGAAAAGGAAGTTAAAGAGTGGATTATTCACCACGGTGTTGGAAAATAATCCTTTAAAAAATTTCCCCACGAATTTTTTCTGGTAATCATTCCTGAAAAAATAGGGTCGCAAACTCGCGCTGCCCCATCCACGCTATCTAGCGGGGGCTGGAAATCGAGTTCGGTTTGTTTTCGATTCGATAATTCAGTTGGATCTTCATCAGTGACCCACCCCGTATCGACCGCATTCATATAGATTCCACTTTTTACATAGTCTCGAGCCGAAGTGAGGGTCATCATATTTAGAGCAGCCTTCGCCATATTCGTATGGGGATGCTTATCTGTTTTTGTATGACGACTAAATTTACCCTCCATCGCGGATACGTTCACGATGTGTTTTTGGTCGGTGCGATTTCGTTCCATTAAAGGTTTTAGCTTACTGCACAGGATAAAAGGAGCTACGGAGTTCACGAGTTGGACCTCGAGCATTTCATCTGTCGGCACATCCGCAAGCGCCATTCTCCAACTATTCATTTTTCGCTGATCGACTTGTTGAAGGTCAGCATCCAATTTTCCTTCGGGAAAAACCTCAGAAGTTAGACCCGTATCACAGCTATACGGGATCTGCGAAAGTGCTGCAGAAGCACTAATTCCAGGAAGTGAGGGCATCTTTTCAAGCTGCCATTTGGATAACCCGGTCGCATCCGTTTTAATGGGTTCTTGTGACATCACTGCTAAGTTTCTTTTCAACTCTTCATATCCTTGAAGTAAAGGGCGCACTTTCTCGGGGAGTGATTCAAAAGAGGAAGACTCCATTTCCATCAAGTGAGCATAAAATCCAGGAGGTCGACGAACGGTTTGGGCTGCATTGTTTATTAAAATATCCAGTCGCGTGAGAGTTTGATCCATGTGGCGTGCAAACGCTTCAACGCTCGGAGAGTGCCTTAGATCGAGTCCATAAATTTCGATTCGACTACTCCATTCTTGAAAGTCATCTTCACGCGTAAATCGATGGGCTGCATCTTTTGGAAAACGAGTTGTCACGATGACTCGAGCCCCTGCTCTGAGCATCATGAGCGCAGACTGGTAGCCGATCTTCATTCTAGCGCCCGTGATTATTGCCACTTGATTCTCTAGCGAAGCCGACTGGTACCGTTTCTCATAATTAAATTTTGCACACTTCGGGCACATGGAATCGTAAAAAAAATGAACCTTTTTAAATTCATCTTTGCAGACATAACAGAGTCTAGCTTTTTCAAGCTCTCCGACCGTGGTGGGTTCTAACTCAGAGGTGATGAGCTGTGGAGGGGGAATAAAAACAGATTCGCGCCTAGAGGCGCGGATGGAGGTGGCGGCACGAACGCTCCGGTCTTTCGATTCGCGTTCTCGATTTTTCTGATTTCGCATTTCTTTTACTCGCCTGCGAACTTGCATTCGATCGGGGTAAATCACTCGCCCCGCTGCCATGAAAAGGCGAACACGATCTTCATCGGACAAAGTCGAAAGGAGAAGTGCATCGCCCGCGATCTTTTCAAGAATTTCGGTGCATTTCATAAGCTCATCGCGAGTCATGCCCAGGCTATAGCATGAATAGCTAAATAACATTATGAGTCATGAGTCTTAATGTGGTTCGATTATATGCGTAAAGGGACTCTCTTATGAATGCTGCGCATTTCATTTCAACCCTCCTCCTTTTTTCATCGACCTCGCTGGATTCACATATTGTTTTCGGGACGCCGGCGCGAAAAGAACTCAACCCAGACTCTATCCGCGTACTCGTTTGGAATATTAAAAAAGGTCAAGAAAAGGGACTCGACATCGATCTCCCCCTATACGGAAAAAATAAAGACTTACTCATTCTATCAGAAGGTCTGCTTAGCCCTCCCGTAAAGTCCATTTTCAATTCTATCCCTGATTTCAGGTGGGATATGGGTATGACTTTTTTAAGTGGTCGAAATGAAACCGAATACCCAACTGGAACAATGATTGCCTCGAAAGTTGACCCCTCGTTGATAAAGGTCCGTCTCACGAAAGATGTAGAGCCCGTGATTCACACACCCAAGGCGTTAACAATAGGCAGGTATCCGGTTCAAGGACATCGAAAAGACCTTCTCGTTATTTCAGTGCATGGAATTAATATAGTAAAATTCGGAGCCTTTTTTCGACATATGAATATGATCGCAAATGAAATTAAAGCCTATGATGGGCCGGTTCTTCTCGCTGGTGATTTCAATTCAAATACCGAGGCAAAAATCGAATACCTCATGATTTTAGCGAATACACTTGGTCTCAGACCCATTTCTTTTCGAAATGACGAACGTATGACGACTATGGGCCACACGATCGACCACATTTTCGTTCGTGGCCTTGAAGTTCGTGATTCTGAAGTTTTAGGAAAACTTAAGTCTTCAGACCATAAAGCGATGCTTGCAGAGTTTTTTCTAAATTAAGCTTCACTCCTGGAAACATTTCCAGCCAGCTGCGATGAGTTCTTTTTTTACTTTATCGCGAGAATTTATACAGGGAGTGACGCTTGAGGAACTCCAAGAAATGACCTTATCTTTCCCGTATTTTTCATAGTGAAGATCACACCCACCCCCCTCTTTCGTCGCTATCGCAAGCGTACGATTCTCTGTTGCTGTACTGCAGGTCACTAGCCCTAGCTGGTCGGGTTGTTGGGCTGGTTTTTCGTCAGCTACGCCAAGGGAGAGTCCGATCAAATAACTCGTTAATAGAACAAAGAAAAATGATGTTTTCATTCCCTTATGGTAGCGAAAATGAAACAAAATAGAAATCAGAGTTTCTAAAACTTAAATCGTGTACGAGGGTCGAGTTATGAAAAATCTCTTTACGAAATTTGTATGCACCTTTTTTATATTCGCATCAGTCCCAACACTAGCGACGGATGAAATGGAAGCCACTGATTTTGTGATCGAAAGTGCGGGACAGAAGGCAGAAATTCACATTCGTCATCCAGAGCATAAAATCGATGTCCGAATCATTAATCGCCAAACACATAATCTTCCAAATGCTATCGGAGTTACTCTTCGGGATAAAAATGGAAAAGAAAAAGAATATGAACTAAACGCGGTAAATCCATTTACTCGCGATACGGCTGTCTATCAGGGACAACTTCCTGCCAACCCTGAGTCTTATGTCGGAGCTATGATTCGAATCCCATTTACGAAAGTAAAGAAATCAATTCCAAATATTCGCCCTTATCCGAAAAAAGACTAAAGGTCGATGGTCATTCCTTCGCTTGCAAAACTCCATTCTACCTCATGTGGAGTTTCTTAAATTTTTCGATCTCGCTTTTTTTGGCGATCATCGTATTTTTTAACATCCGACTCTATTCCGTGAACTCGTTCGTCGGCGGAGTAAGGGTCGTGGTGCATGAAAAGAATTTTTTTAATTCCTTCTCGTTTTGCTAAATCAATTCCGAGCATGGCTGAACCATGTCCCCAGTTTTCTTTTCGAATACTTTCTAAAAGATCATACTGAGCGTCGAATAAGAGAAGGTCGACGTTTTGGTAAAGGGGAAGATCTGGCCCTAATTCTTCGCGACTAAAACGTGAAGTTTCACTATCCACACAGTGGGAAAAAACTTTTCCACCTTGCTCGATCTTATACCCCCAGCACGGATCTGGATGATCGAGCTGATAGGGGGTAACCTTGATGTCACCGAAATGGATCGGTTCGCGGGGCTTTAGCTGATTGAAAAAAATTTTCGATTCAAGTTTTGCAATTTCGACCGGGAAGAAGGGTCTCTTAAAGAGGGTCGAAATCACGGCTGGTAATTCGGGTTGAACGGCGTGGAAATGAACTTCATTACCTGGAACATAGAGAGGACGGAAAAAAGGGAGTCCGATTAAGTGATCCCAGTGAAAATGGGTCATGAGAATATCGACACGCCCTTTACCCTGCCCGCAGGGCCCCTCCATCAGTTTCTCGCCGAGTGCTCGAATTCCTGAGCCACCATCAATAATAAGGTGTGCCTCTCCGGAAGAGACTTCAATACTCGGTGTGTTTCCACCGTATCCACCTAGCTTTTCAGGTGGAACGGTTTTTAAGAAAGATTCGATTTCAGAAACATCCTTACGTCCTTGGCTAAGGAACTCACGCATGACTTCAGCGACTCGGGACTGAATTTCTGATGGCGCAAGGGGGGCGGGCAGAGACCCGCGTACTCCCCAAATCTTAATTTGCATCGTTAAAGTTTACGGCTATCACGAATGAAGAGCAAAGACGGATAATTTTATTCGCTGTGTCGAAGAACACTGTTTTAGAAAATCCTATTTTTTACTCTTAATTTTTATCGCTTAAATCAGACTTCTCTTTTCAGTCACCCCTACTTTTCTTTCCGATTCGAATCACATATGCCTGATAGTCCATGATGGGGAAAATGACATCAATCAAACGAGCGGTAGTGCGAAGCGTTACATCGCTAATTTTAGCGTCTGCACTTGTAAATCTTTTTACACTGAATCTTTCTCGTGCGGATTCTTGCGATAAGCCTGTCGACCTCCGAAAGAGCACTGCAAAAGAACTTCCATCGGGCGAACAGGGAGACACCTACACCTGCGGTTATTTTGCGGCATCAACACTTCTTGATTCTTTTCGGTTAAGAACACTCGGAAAACTAGATTCGAAGCCGATCGATCCTCTCGCACTCGCAGTCGATCTTGCTGTTGCTAAAAATCGTCCGCGTTGGCTCCCGTTTCAGCTCACCTCTGATCCCTTCAGTGAAGTGAATGGAAAACGGGGTTCCTACTTCTGCGATATTATCCAGCATGCTCGAGAAAATGGCGTTTGCGATCATAACGACGCTCGAAGTCTGGACCGTGATTGGATGCATTTTCGATCAAACCAAAATCTCGTGCTTTACCGGCTACTCGGTCCTTTTGCCGATCTTGAAGAAGAGGAACAGAAATCAGGTCTAAAAGTGCTGACTGCTGAAGTTCGCAAAGTGATCAATAACGAACCCGGCATTCCTCCGAATGATGACGCCTTAGGAGCCATCCTTTGGGAGAGCAGAAATTATCCTTACCGCACGATTCGTTCTCTTCTCTATTCTCAGTGTAAAAATAACCGCGCTGGAAAAGTGCTCGAAGAACTTCCATCGTGCTACACTGAATGGTTTTTAAAACCGATCGGTAAGGCCGGTAATATTTCAGACTCAATCCATAACGGCCTTGACGACCCTAAGTCACTGCCCATTCCGGTCCTTCACTGCTACCAAGTTCTTCGTGAAGGACGTTCATATAATGGAAGCAACCCTGCTTCTGAAAGCTGCATACTCCACTATACAAGTGTGATGGGTCGTCGAAAAAAGAACGGCGTCTGCCAGTACCTGATCCGAAATAGTTACGATCCGACAGATGAATACGCCGTCTCTAAAGACTGGGAGCGGGATCAGAGTGACCTCTGGGTCGATGAGAAGCATTTTACTAGAAGTGCATACGCGCTTCATTGGCTGGATTAAAATCCTCGAAATTTTCAGTTTACGACCTAAAACCGTTCCACATCAATTCGATGAAGCGGTGGAATGGTAGAATATGAATTTCCTCGTGATTTTTTTTCACGGGTATCGGGTAACAAGTCTATTTGCATTTATCGCTGTTTTTGCAATTAGTGTTTGCATATGATCTAAACAATTGAAATTAAAGGGATTATTCTGCCGGATTTCCTGCGATTTGGGGGTGGGGCCCAATTAAAGTCTTGGTTTTACGAATTCTCAGCCATCCAGAAGCTTTGATAACTGATGAAAGTCTGCTTTGGGATTTTTGCATCGAGGATGCGGATCAAGCGATCAAAGCAGGCTCTCGGCCACACTATTATATTTTTGAAAGGACTTACCGTCGTGGTCCGTTTGATCTCGACACCTTAAATGATGCATCAACTTGGAAGACCGAAAGGTATGAGGCGAAAGCGATTCCATTCAAAAAAACGGTTACTCGAAAAATTCTAAGGCACACGGGAGTAGACATCACCCCGGTATTTGACGAGTACCTTCCAGTCGTTTTTCATTATATCGCTACAAATTTCACAGAAGATAAACGTGTTCGACTCTTGTTTTAAGTGGTTATTTTATGACTTGATTGATCCAGATAAACCCTTTAATCCAACTCTCGATAGGATCGGAAAGATTTTTGAATGCGACTCGAATATAATCGTCTTTATTTAGGGCTCTTATTTTTGATTTCTGCCTGCGTGACAGGAAAAGGGGCAGGCACTATCGCGAAGGACCCATGGAACGGTAGATACGAGCACGTTTCAGGAAAATTTGAAATGTTTCTCGACCACATTTCTAATGAATTCGTAGAAGTAAATATTTTTGAATTACCACGCTCGAACGCACAACGACCAAGAGGCAGTTTTGTTGCAGAATTAAAAGAGAATAAAGCTATATTTCAAGCAGGGCGCGGAGAAAAGTGCAGTGTGGAATTTCAGATTGTTGACCAAGGAATAATGATTTCTGATTTTTGCAACGGTACTGGTGAAGACGTTGGTCTCTATCGAAAGATGGAAACCCTAAACTCTCTACACTTCGGTCGCTTCTGAAGGCAATCGGTCTCAAGCTATCCGTCGAGAGCGAAGATAAACGCGCTTCGTGAAAAAACGAACGCCCCGGATTTTTCTTCCGAGGCGCTGTCGAAATTTTAGAAAATCAGCGCCTCTCGGAGAGTAAGGCAAAAACTTGCATTCTATCACGGGGGAATGACTTACTTAAAACTCTGTTCGCCTCCAAAAGTGGTTAGTTAGTAATTCATTTATAATTTCTTCTTCAAAACAACCCCAGAGTTTCCAAGAGCGAATTCGTACTTGATATTTTCACAAGTTTGGTCAGGAACTGGAAGGTACGGTTTGCATCTATTAATAGAAAAATCACCAGCCCCGAAGAATTGATATAGAAAGGATGAATTCAGTCGCCTGTTTGCTTCCGAAGACAAGTGCATAATACTAACAACATCTATAACCTTTCCACGCGCTCCTTGCGGGATAAGCTTATCCCAGTCCGGAAAGAGTTCTCTAAAGTTATTAGGTTGTTTGAAGTATCCGCGAAAGACGAAAGGAGGAAGTTTTATACCCTCTGAATTCATCTGCAACTCTAACTCTTGTCTCGAAATAGTAAAGCGAAGGTCTTTTAGCTGCATAGTCCCCAGGTTAAAGATTTTCGTTTTAATTTCATCGAGGTCCCCACGAGTATTCTTGTAGTAAACGCCTATTAATTCGATCTTCTGAACATCTTGAATCAACTGCTCACTGGGTTCAAATTTCAAGTCGGGTAATTTTAAATAGACACGAGGGTCAGATAGATCACCATCAAATATCAGGCTAAATTTTTTCTGGCATTCTCCGATCAGCATGCAGCTTTCGCGGAGCCCTATCAAATGTTTCTTCAGGGATTCAGGAAGCTCATTCGCCTTAAGCTGGACCTTAATAATATCTCCGCCCTTATGTAATAAAGAACGTGAATAAAAATAAAAAGGCGCTGTTCCGTAAAATTTTGGATTGAGTTTACTGTTGCATGTCCCCTGAATCTTCCACAAGTCTACATCAAAAAGAGAAGGAGAGCATAGGTGGTCTACGCTCCGATCGGGGTTAGTAAATTCGAGCGGATCTTTAAAAGATCCGCTTATATTGCTGATCGCTGTTATTTTTGCATTATCAAAATAGATGAGTGTTGATAATGGATCCTGTCGAATCAAGGCCTTATTCACTTCAAATTGGATAGTCGACCCGGTTTCATTATCTCTCACCGAAAATTCACAGGTTGCGTTGCCTACTTTTGGCTCTATCGAAATATGTACTGGGTCGTTTTTCTCGTAAAACGAACAATTGGATAAGTTGTACTGAAATTTTCCTACTCTCACCTCAGTACCATGCTTCCACTCTAGGTATAGTTTAAATAGAATCGGTATTCCTTCGCCTGGCTCCGAAATAAATTTTTCCTGTGTGTTCCATATTCCTAAGGACTGGGATGGTCTTTGTTTCTCTAGGGTAATATAAAGTGGATGTTCAGAGTCATTAGGAAAAGTGACTGTAAGTGCGCCCGATTTTCCAAAATTTAGATAATAGGTTAACAGACCATCGGATGATTCTGGCCGACTTGGATTTCCCTCTGCTGGGTCAATTGAAAAATAAAGATGCAGATCTGTAATCTTGAAATGAATGGGTTCTGAGGATCCAAGCGCGTTTTGAAGATCACGTGCCGCTGCTTGAACGGTATCTAGAGATAGAATCTGTGTCACATAAGTAAAACCCTCACGGATCTGCCAGCGCCGGCTGTTTAGGACACACTCGGTGCATGAACCCGAAGTCCCTTGTTCTTTACTCCAAGTTAACAAGGATGTTTTCCCGTCATTTCCACTGACGATGGTGAGATCCAGTGCAGGAGCTGCTTTTGCGGAGTTAATAAAATAAGAGAGACTCAATAAAAATAAAACGGCAATATACTTCATACTTTTCTTCCGGATCATTATATAAATTTTTTTTGTTTTTTACCACATCGCTCATTTTTGACTAACTAAAAACTGCACTTTCTCGACCCCTAAGAATGGGTCATTCCGAAGTTTTCCGCGGGGGCTGTAGGACGCAAGCGCGGTAAAAGCGCGAAGCGGTTTTATCTGCGATGCGTACGCGAGAGTCTTGTTTGCAGCGAAGCGTGCAAACAAGAACTCGGAGCGACGATCCCTACAGATTCATCATCCTCTTAAAACAAAAAAGCCCCGATCCAGAGGATCAGGGCTTTTTGTTTTTAAATGGTGGGAGCTGTAGGGATCGAACCTACGACCGATGCTGTGTAAAAGCATTGCTCTACCGCTGAGCTAAGCTCCCTCGAAGTCAGGGTTCTGAGCATCGCTCAGAACCCCTTTCGAATATCCTTATACCGAAGCTTGTTGCTGTAGGGAAGGCGCTGGAGCCGACGGTGTTGCCGTCGTTTCTTCTGCGTCTACTTCCGCGTACATGCTCTTATACTTCAGTAATCCTGTACCGGCAGGGATCAGTCGACCCATGACGATGTTTTCTTTTAAGCCGCGTAGGAAGTCGGTACGACCTGCCACTGCTGCATCGGTAAGCACCTTCGTCGTTTCCTGGAAGGATGCTGCCGAGATGAAGGAGTCCGTCGTGAGGGATGCCTTCGTGATACCGAGAAGAAGGGGTTCGTAAGTAGCAGCAACGCCACCTCCTGAAACCGCCCGAGTATTCTCAGCCTCAAGCACTCCACGCTCTACCTGCTCGCCAGATAGGAAAGTCGTATCGCCTACGTCCTTCACTTTTACCTTACGGAGCATCTGACGAACGATCGTCTCGATGTGTTTATCGTTAATCTTAACACCCTGGAGACGGTAAACTTCCTGGACTTCGTCCACGAGGTATTTCGCCAGAGCGCGATCGCCGAGAACACGGAGAATATCGTGTGGGTTAACAGGACCGTCGTTCAGCGGCTCCCCTGCCTTCACATAATCGCCTTCGTTCACAGTTAAGTGACGTCCCTTACCAATGAGGTATTCGCGAGCTTCAGCACCTTCTGGGGTGACTACTACTTTACGCTTACCTTTGGTGTCTTTACCGAAAGAGACGATACCGTCAATTTCAGTAACGACTGCAGAATCTTTAGGCTTACGTGCTTCGAAGAGTTCGGCCACGCGAGGAAGACCCCCGGTGATGTCCTTCGTCTTCGCAGATTCACGCTGAATACGTGCAACCGTATCACCGGCGCTGATGGCATCGCCATCGCTCACAGTAATCGTCGCGCCCACAGGAATCATGTAGCGAGCTACACGGTTCGTGTTTTCAATCTTCATCGGATTGCCTTTGCCATCCGTGATGATGATCTTTGGTCGCTTATCAGTCGCCTTCGACTCAACAATAACCTTGTGAGAGAGACCGGTGACGGAGTCGAACTGCTCTTGCATGTTCGTTCCTTCTTCGATGTCTTCGAAAGTTACGGTACCTGTCGATTCAGTGATAATCGGAGTCGAGTAAGGATCCCACTCAGCAACCAACTTACCTTTATCAAGAGTATCGCCATCTTTCATGACGAGCTTAGCGCCGTACACAACAGAGTAACGTTCCCGTTCACGTCCGTTTGCATCGATCACAGCAAGTTCACCGTTTCGGTTCATGACCGTCATGGTGCCCTCTTTGTTCTTAACCGTTACAAGGTTAATGAACTTCAGAGTACCCTTCGTCTTCACTTCAATATTCGATTGTTCAGCACGTCGGGAAGCAGCGCCCCCGATGTGGAAGGTACGCATGGTGAGCTGAGTACCTGGTTCACCGATCGACTGAGCGGCGATCACGCCAACAGCTTCACCAATCGATGCCGTACGTCCGCGACCCAGGTCACGTCCGTAGCAAAGGGTACAAATTCCACGCTTCGACTGACAGAAGAGCACCGAGCGGATTTTAACTTTATCCACACCCACAGCCTCAAGCTCTTTAACCATGTCTTCGTCGATTTCAGTCCCAGCTTTGACAATAACGTCGCCAGTTACTGGATCGAGCGCTTCTTCAAGCGTCACGCGTCCTAAGATACGATCACCGAGCTTCTCGATCACTTCTCCAGCTTCAACAAGTGAAGAAACCCAGAGGCCTTCGAGAGTTCCGCAATCTGGCTCAGTCACGATCACGTCTTGGGAAACGTCGACGAGACGGCGAGTGAGGTATCCAGAGTTAGCAGTCTTCAGAGCGGTATCGGCAAGACCTTTACGAGCTCCGTGAGTGGAAACGAAGTACTGAAGAACAGTTAGACCTTCGCGGAAGTTCGAAACAATTGGGGTTTCGATAATTTCACCCGATGGTTTAGCCATCAATCCTCGCATACCTGCGAGCTGACGAATCTGAGCGTTCGATCCTCGGGCTCCGGAATCCGCCATCATAAAGATTGCGTTAAATGAGGAGGAAACAAGCTCTTTCGGGCCTTGACCCTTCCAGCCCTTAGGAGCTGTGAAAGTTTGGACCGAGAGACGCTTCATCATTGCAGATGCAATGGCTTCAGAAGTCTGCGCCCAAATATCGATGACCTTGTTATACCGTTCACCGTCGGTGATGAGACCTTCGACGTATTGGTTTTCAATTTCCTGAACCTGCTTATATGCACCATCGAGAAGTTCTTTCTTCTCAGGAGGCATCAGCATGTCCTGTACGGAGATCGAAATACCGCCACGCATAGCTTGTTTAAAGCCGGTCTGCATAATTCCGTCAGCAAGAAGTACAGTCTTCTTATTTCCGCAGAGGCGGAAGCAAAGATCGATGAGTTCAGCGAGGTCTTTCTTACCCATCACTTTATTATAGTGTTTGAAAGGGATCTCGATTGGAACGATTTCGGAAAGGAGCGAACGTCCAACAGTCGTCTCTTCGATTTTTCCGTTGATACGAACTTTTACTTTCGCTTGGAGGTGAACTGCACCTGCCTGGAGAGCCATCTCGACTTCAGCAGCATTCGAAAAAATCTTTCCTTCACCTTTCGCATAAGGACGTTCACGGGTCATATAATAGAGCCCGAGAACAATATCCTGCGATGGAACGATGATCGGCTTTCCGTTAGCTGGCGACAGAATGTTATTAGTCGACATCATGAGAACTCGAGCTTCAATCTGTGCTTCGATCGAAAGCGGAACGTGCACGGCCATCTGGTCACCGTCGAAGTATGCGTTAAAAGCAGCGCATACGAGTGGGTGAAGCTGGATTGCTTTTCCTTCGATTAGAACAGGTTCGAAAGCCTGAATCCCGAGACGGTGAAGAGTCGGTGCGCGGTTAAGCATCACTGGATGTTCTTTTACTACTTCCTCAAGAATGTCCCAGACTTCCTGGCGCTGCTTCTCAACCATCTTCTTTGCAGACTTAATGGTCGTGACGTACCCGTACTCAGAGAGTTTATTATAGATGAACGGTTTAAACAGTTCGAGTGCCATGACTTTTGGAAGTCCGCACTGATGTAAACGAAGTTCAGGTCCAACGACGATAACCGAACGACCCGAGTAATCGACTCGTTTACCGAGCAAGTTCTGACGGAAACGCCCTTGCTTACCCTTGAGCATGTCAGAGAGTGAGCGAAGTGGGCGTTTATTAGGACCGGTGAAGGTCTTACCCCGACGTCCGTTATCGAAGAGTGCATCTACAGCTTCCTGAAGCATTCGCTTTTCGTTACGTACGATAATTTCTGGAGCGTTTAATTCCATCAGTCGCTTCAAACGATTGTTCCGGTTGATCACGCGGCGATAGAGATCGTTCAGATCAGAAGTCGCGAAACGTCCACCATCTAGGGGAACGAGTGGGCGAAGTTCTGGTGGAATGACCGGAATTACTTCAAGCATCATCCATTCCGGCTTATTCGAAACGGAGTTTTTAAATGCTTCAACAACCTTCAGACGCTTAGAGAGTTTTGTTCGCTGAGCTTCGGAAGTGGTCTGCTTCATTTCACGGCGAAGCTGTCGAGATAGAATTTCGATATCGACACGCTTAAGCGCATCGCGAATCGTTTCTCCACCCATGGCAGCCTGGAAGTTCATTCCGTCTTTAATGAGCTGTTGGTACTTTTCTTCACCAATAACAGTGTTCTCTTCGATTCCAGAGTTACCTGGATCGGTGATGAGCCACGCTTCGCAGTAAAGAACTTTTTCAAGATCCTTCAGAGTAACATCAAGAAGGGCACCGATCCGTGAAGGAAGGGAGCGTAAGAACCAGATGTGTGCAACTGGTGTCGCAAGCTCGATGTGTCCAAGGCGTTCACGGCGAACTTTCGACTGAATGACTTCAACACCGCACTTTTCGCAGACAACCCCGCGGTGCTTCATTCTCTTATACTTACCGCAGTTACATTCGTAATCTTTAACTGGCCCGAAAATCTTCGCGCAGAAGAGACCGTCGCGCTCAGGTTTAAAGGTACGGTAGTTAATCGTTTCTGGTTTCTTCACTTCACCGAAAGACCACTCACGGATCTTCTCTGGTGATGCGAGGGAAATTCGCATTCCAATGAAGCTCAGTGGATCTTTTGGCTTATCGAAAAAATTTAAGAGGTCTTTCATCGCTATCCCCTACTTACTGGTTGGGTTCGCCCCGAGGATCTCTCGGGGCGTCTCACTAAATTAAACAAATTATTTATAATCGACGAATCAAAGAACGTTAGGTTTGGAGTCCTTACCCTGGTTCTCGATTAATTCCACGTTCAGCGCGAGAGACTGGAGTTCTTTAACGAGAACGTTAAAGGACTCAGGCAATCCTGGTTCAAGCAGGTGTTCGCCTTTTACAATCGCTTCGTACATCCGGTTTCTTCCAGTAACGTCATCTGACTTCACTGTGAGGAACTCCTGGAGTGCGAAAGCTGCTCCGTATGCTTCTAGCGCCCAGACTTCCATCTCTCCAAGACGCTGACCACCGAACTGAGCTTTACCACCCAGAGGCTGTTGCGTAACAAGAGAATAAGGCCCGATCGATCTAGCATGGATCTTCTCTTCGACAAGGTGGTGAAGCTTCAGCATGTACATCACACCTACGGTGACATCTTCCGCGAAAGGTTCGCCGGTAACGCCGTCGTAAAGAGTCGTCTGACCGCGGGTCGGGAGACCTGCGACTTCATAGATCTTTGCGATATCGTCTTCGGTTGCGCCGTCGAAAACTGGAGTCGATGTATGGCTTCCTTTTCGGAGGTGCCACATCATCTTCTTCAATTCAGCATCCGTAGCTTTCTCGACGTACTTATCTACTTCCGGAGAAGTATAAACGTCTTTCAGAAGTTTACGAGCTCCTGCGCCGTTCCAGTTATCGAGATACGCTTGTACCTTTTCGCCGACTCCCCAAGCTGCCCATCCGAGCATGACTTCAAGAAGCTGACCAATGTTCATTCGTGAAGGAACACCGAGTGGGTTAAGAACCATATCGACAGGAGTTCCGTTCGCCATGAACGGCATATCTTCCATCGGTACGATCTTCGAAATAACCCCTTTGTTACCATGGCGTCCGGCCATCTTGTCACCGACCTGAAGGCGGCGCTTGATAGCAATTTGGACTTTAACCATCTTGATAACACCAGGAGCGAGTTCGTCGCCCTTCTTTAGCTTTTCAATTTTTTCTTTGAAGACGAAGCGAACCGCTTCGATCTTCTCACGTGCAGTTTTGGTAAAGGTTGAAACTTCCTGTTCGAGTTCGTCTTTAACCGGAATAAATCCGATCAGGTCGAACGGAACTTTTTCAAGAAGCTCACGAGTGAGTTTTTCACCCTTCTTCAGAAGTTCGACCGATCCATCTTCCGACAGAAGTTTTCCGGTCGTCATCGCGCTATCGAGAATCTTAGTGATTCTACCGAAAGCAGACTGGCGAATCGCATCGACTTCGATCTTCTCATCACGGCGGATCTTAGCGATCGCCTCTTCAAGGATCTGTTTCGTGCGCTCGTCAGGCTCTGTTCCTTCGCGAGCGAAGACCTGAGCACTAATGATCGTTCCATAAACGCCCGATGGGACGCGGAGTGAAGTATCTCGAACATCACCGGCTTTTTCGCCGAAGATTGCGCGAAGAAGCTTTTCTTCAGGAGAGAGCTGTGTCTCGCCTTTAGGAGTGACTTTTCCAACCAGAATGTGTCCAGGGTGAACTTCCGCACCGATGCGGATAATTCCAGACTCATCAAGGTCTTTAAGAGCCTCTTCACCGACGTTAGGAATATCGCGAGTAATGTCTTCTTTTCCAAGCTTCGTATCTCGGGCAACACATTCAAATTCTTCGATATGAATCGAAGTAAATGTGTCTTCCTTGATGAGTCGCTCAGAAATGAGGATCGAGTCTTCGAAGTTGTAACCATTCCAAGGCATGAACGCGATCAGGATGTTCTGACCGAGAGCAAGCTCTCCAGCATCGGTAGCAGGTCCGTCAGCTAGAACATCGCCGCTCTTCACTTTATCGCCAACGCGGACGACTGGGTGCTGAGTTACGCAAGTGTTCTGGTTCGAACGCTGGTACTTCGTGAGGTTATAAATGTCGACATCAGATCCAACTTCTTCAGAAGCCTTACCCGTACGGCGAACAACGATCTTCGTTCCATCAACCATGACGACTTCGCCGTCATATTTCGAACAAACGATTTGACCGGAGTCACGTGCAACCACACCTTCGATCCCTGTTCCTACAAGCGGAGCAGAGGTGCGAAGGAGAGGCACAGCTTGACGTTGCATGTTCGAACCCATGAGAGCTCGGTTAGCATCGTCGTGCTCGAGGAAAGGAATCAGAGAAGCAGCAATCGAAACAAGCTGGTTCGGTGAAACGTCCATCAACTCAACTTCATCTGGATTAACCAGCGCGAATTCACCCTTACGACGAGCTGCTACGAAATCACCGTTCAGACGTTTCGTTTTCAACGCATCAGGGGTGACCTGAGCAATGATTTTGTTTTCTTCCTCAGTAGCCGTGAAAAACTTAATTTCGTCGGCAATTTTCTTACCTGCAACACCACGATAAGGAGTCTCGATGAATCCGTATTCGTTTACTCGAGCGTAGGTCGAAAGAGATGCGATCAGACCGATGTTTGGTCCTTCAGGCGTCTCAATCGGGCAAATACGGCCGTAGTGAGTGTTGTGAACGTCGCGAACTTCGAATCCTGCGCGTTCGCGGGTTAGACCACCAGGCCCGAGGGCTGAAAGACGACGCTTGTGCGTGACTTCAGAAAGCGGGTTGGTTTGGTCCATAAACTGAGAGAGCTGAGATGAGCCGAAGAACTCTTTAACCACAGCAGAAACTGGCTTCTGGTTAATAAGGTCATGGGGCATGAGGGTTTCGATCTCTTGGATCGACATCCGTTCTTTAATCGCTCGCTCCATACGAACGAGACCGATACGATATTGGTTCTCGATAAGTTCGCCCACCGGACGAACACGACGATTACCCAAATGATCGATATCGTCGATCGTTCCACGGCCATTATTTAGTTCGCAGAGATAAAACAGAGTCGAAAGAATATCGTCTTTGGTAAGAACAGTGTTTTCGACAGGAATTTTATTTTCTGGAAACTTATAGTTTAACTTCAAACGTCCAACCGTTGAAAGGTCGTAACGATCTGAATTGAAAAATAGATTATCGAAAAGAAGCTTGGAAGCCTCTACGGTTGGAGGATCACCGGGACGCATCCTCTTGTAGATTTCGATAAGCGCTTCTTCAGGAGTTGCAACTTTATCGATCGCAAGAGTATCGCGAACGAAAGATCCGTACACGAGGTTATCCGTGTAAATCACTTTAACTTGCTTAATGCCCTTTAACTTAAGGTCTTTAACCTTAGCATCAGAGAGTTCACCGTTACACTCAAGAAGAACTTCGCCGGTCTTATCGTCGACAATATCTTCACAAGCAACACGACCTACAACAGCCTCAGGCGTGATCTCGAGCTTTTTAATGCCCGCATCGGCAATCTCTTTGATGACCGCTTTTGTGAATTTACGGTTCTTCTTAACAATGACTTTTCCAGATTTTGGATCAGTAATATCTTCTTCTGCGCGCTGACCCGCTAAGATATCAAGGTCAACATTTTTGAAGAATTTATCTTTCTCGAAGTAAATCGTTTCGTTCTTGTAAAAGAACTTAAGAATTTCTTCTGTACCCATGCCCATTGCGCGGAGAACAATTGTTGCTGGAAGTTTTCTCTTACGATCAATACGAGCATAAAGATGATCTTTATGGTCGAATTCGAAATCAAGCCACGATCCACGGTGTGGAATGACTCGAGCCGAATACAAGATCTTACCAGAAGAGTGGGACTTTCCCTGATCGTGATCAAAAATCACGCCGGGTGAACGGTGGAGCTGCGATACGATAACGCGCTCAGTGCCGTTAATAATGAAAGAACCTGCTTCAGTCATGAGCGGAATTTCGCCCATGTAGACTTCTTACTCTTTAATGTCGCGAATGTTTCGCGTTCCAGCTTCTTCATCAACATCGTACACCACAAGGCGAACGGTGATCTTCAGCGGAGCTGCGAAAGTCATACCGCGCTGGCGGCATTCATCGACATCGTACTTCGGTTTTTCGAGCACATAGTGATCGAATTCGAGTGAAGCGGTTTTATTGAAATCATCAATCGGAAATACCGATTTGAAAACTGCCTGCAGTCCGCTGTTATCACGCTTATTAGGCGCAATTTCAGCCTGCAGAAATTTTTCATAGGACTTACGTTGAAGATCAATCAGATTTGGAATTTCTACCGGGGTCGCGATTTTCGAAAAATCTTTGCGAATTCGGCGGTTCTCCGAGAAAAGAGAGGCCATGCTGATGACTCCTTAGGCGAGGGAAAGCGGAAATTAGTAAAGTATAAACATGCCGTAGCCGCGTCATCCTATCTACTTTTTCTTGAAACACAAGGCCCAAGAAATGCATTCTACAAAAAGAATGCCAATAGACTTATGACGCGGCCAGCGACTTTAACAAAATACAAAAACCAGAAGGCAAATCAAAACTAAGACGAGATCGATTACTTAATTTCGACCTTAGCGCCAACAGCTTCGAGCTTCTTCTTAATTTCGTCAGCTTCAGCTTTCGCGATGCCTTCTTTAATGGTTTTAGGAGCGCCCTCAACAAGGTCTTTTGCTTCTTTCAGACCGAGTCCAGTAATAGCGCGGACTTCTTTAATAACGTCGATCTTCTTATCGCCCGTTGCGGCAAGGATGACGTTAAATTCAGTCTTAGCTTCTGCAGCAGGACCTGCTGCACCTGCAGCTGCCATAGGAGCAGCGGCAGTTACGCCAAATTTGGTTTCCATATCTTTCACGAGAGCGTTTAGCTCCATTACAGACATATTCTCGATGAACGAGATCACTTGTTCTTTAGTTACTGCAGACATTGTATCTACCTCTTCTGCTATCAACGATTCCTTCCCTTCATGAGTTAGAATCGCGGTCCTTCTGGTTTATTTTCGGACCTGGTTTCGTCTGACCCTCAATAGCCAAACGTTTTGTTAATTATCCTAAAAGAGTACTTAGGAAGTTGGAGCTGCCGAAGCGCCGCCTGCGGCTTCTTTCTTCTTCGCGATCGCATCCACAACACGAACAAAGCTCGAAATAGGAGCTTTCATCGTGGCGAGAACCATCGAGAGGAGGACTTCGCGCGACGGGAGAGTTGCTAGAGCTTCGACTTCCGAAACTCCAATCATCTTTCCGTCCATCAAGCTGTCTTTCAACTTGAGGGCTTCGTTATCCTGCGAAAACTTATGTAGCGCTTTCGCAGTAGCGGTGAAATCGGTGTAACCAAACGCAACAAGCGTTGGCCCAACGACTCCATCCATCATTTTTTTCGCATCTTCACCCATGGATCCGTCTTTGGTGATGAGACGAGCAATATTATTCTTAAGAACGCGGATTTCCGCGCCAGTTCCGCGAATCTTCTTTCGAAGATCATCGGCTTGCATTGCAGTAAGTCCCTTATAGTCAGCGAATAAAGCGATTTTAGATTTAGTAAAACGCTCCTTCATCTGCTTAGCGAGTTCAGTTTTTTCAATTCTATTTTGATTCATAATATCCTCTTAAATTCCGTAGAAATTAGCTGCCGATTGCAAGGGTTTCATTCGGGTCAAGCGTGATCCCAGGTGACATCGTCGTCGAGAGCGTTACTCGCTGCATGTAAGTACCCTTAGAGGTCGGTGGTTTTGCTTTAACGATTGCAGATGCTAGAGCGTTAAAATTCTCGCGAAGCTTTTCAACACCGAAAGATTTTTTACCGATTACGCAATGAATGATTCCCGTCTTCTCAGTACGGTATTCAACCTTACCCAGCTTCTGTTCTTTAATTGCGTTAGTTACGTTAACGGTAACAGTTCCGAGTTTTGGATTCGGCATCAAACCACGAGGTCCAAGAACTTTTGCGACTTTCGATAAAGCCACCATCATATCGGGGGTAGCGATCATTTTATCGAACTCAAGCCATCCGCCGTTGATCTTTTCGATAAGATCTTCTGCTCCGACCATGTCTGCGCCTGCAGCTTCAGCTTCACGCGCCTTATCCCCTTTCGCGAGAACGGCAACACGGAGGGTTTTACCCGTTCCATGAGGAAGAACGAGAGCTCCTCGAACCATCTGGTCTGCGTGCTTCGGGTCAACACCTAGGTTGAAAGCAACATCAACGGTTTCGTCGAACTTTGCATAAGCAACTTCAGGAAGAAGTTTAAATCCTTCAATGACGGAATAGGTCTTACCGAAGGTTACTTTTAAAAGAGCGGCAGCGTATTTTTTGCCGGTCTTACCTTTACGAACATTAGCTTTTACTTCAGCCATTTTTTCCTCCGTGGTTCTAACGCCGATCGAGTCGGCTCCCACATTATTTGAACTTCAATTTTAAGAACACAAACTCAAAACAATTACTCTACTGTAAGTCCGCATGACTTCGCTGAACCTTCGATCATTCGCATTGCTGCTTCGATCGTGGTGCAGTTTAGATCGGGCATCTTCATTTTTGCGATGTCTTCGATCTGTTTCTTGGTAACCTTACCGACTTTTGTCTTATTAGGCGTACCGGAACCTTTTTCAATTTTTGCTGCCTTCAGAAGAAGAATTCCTGCAGGAGGAGTCTTCGTCACGAAAGTGAAAGAACGGTCGGAATAAACCGTGATGATCACCGGAATGATCATTCCTTTTTGATCCTGCGTTTTAGCATTAAATGCTTTGCAGAATTCCATGATGTTCACACCACGCTGTCCGAGCGCAGGACCTACTGGAGGAGCTGGATTAGCTTGTCCTGCAGGAATTTGGAGCTTAATCTGACCTGTTACTTTTTTTGCCATAATACTTCCTTAACCGGTTTTACCCTCACTATGGAGATGCCGGAAAATTTAATGAGAGACGGTACCTAACACGAACTTTTAAATCTTTTCAACCTGAATAAAATCGAGTTCCACAGGGGTTGAACGACCAAAAATACTGACAGAAACCTTAACTTTACCCTTATCAGGGTTAACACCTTCGATAACTCCACTGAAGTTAGCAAATGGGCCATCCACAACTCTGACTTTTTCACCCTCACTGAACGCAATACGAGGGCGAGGCTTAGACTGCCCTTCTGCAATGCGGTTAGTCATTCTATCTACTTCATCCTGGGGTACTGGCACTGGCTTTAATCGGTCGCCCACAAACCCAGTAATTTTAGGGGTGTTTTTAACGATATGCCAGGTTTCGTCCGTGAGATTCATTTTCACAAGAATATAGCCCGGGAAAAAACGACGTTTAGTTGTCCGCTTTTGACCGTTCTTTAATTCGACGACGTTTTCTTCGGGAACGATAATCTCACCGAAGTCAGATTCTCTTTTTGCTGAACGAACGCGCTCTTCAAGCGCCAATTTCGCCTTATTTTCGAAGCCGGAATAGGTATGAACTACGTACCAAGACATGTCTGCAGATGACGTTGACATCGCGACCTCCATTATAAAATCCACTGGATCACTTGGGTCCAGAATTTATCAACTAATCCGAGGATTAACCCCGTAACTAGAACCATGATGATGACAATAAAAGTGGCTGAAACCGTTTCTTTATTCGTTGGCCAAGTTACACGAGTTAACTCGGTCACCACTTCGTGCATGAACTGGTTTGCAGAATTGCTCTTATATAAAACAAGAAGAAGGATAGCCCCAACACCCATCGAAATGAGTTGGATCGCAAGCTCCATGTTTTTCACTTTAGCCAAGGCTTCTAGATCATAAACTCCAGCCAACTTAAAAAGTGCTGCAGAAATGATATAAGCAATCAATGCGCTGAAAGCTAAGAAACTGATAGTCACCCATTTTTGATGCGTATTTTCCATGATTGTTACTTTCTCAAAAGTGGCAGGGCAGGAGGGATTCGAACCCACAACCTACGGATTTGGAATCCGCCGCTCTACCATTAGAGCTACTGCCCTTCATTTCCCTTAAAACTCCAAACGGGTGGAGAGTTTTAAGGCTCTCCACCCTGCGGAATCTAAACAGGACTTTCATCATCCGCAGCGAATCGCTGCGAACCGATTACTCGATGATTTCAGCGACGACGCCTGCACCCACAGTGCGGCCACCTTCGCGAATAGCGAAACGAAGTTCTTTTTCCATAGCAATTGGAGTGATGAGCTCAACTTCAATAGCGACGTTATCGCCTGGCATAACCATTTCAACGTTAGCTGGAAGAGTTACAACACCAGTCACGTCCGTAGTACGGAAGTAGAACTGAGGGCGATATCCCTTAAAGAAAGGAGTATGGCGTCCGCCTTCTTCTTTCGTGAGGATGTACGCTTGGCCTTTGAATTTTTTGTGAGGAAGAACGGATCCTGGAGCTGCAAGCACCTGACCACGTTCAACTTCTTCCTTCTTCGTTCCACGAAGGAGGGCGCCGATGTTATCGCCAGCCTCACCGCGGTCGAGAAGTTTACGGAACATTTCAACTCCGGTACAAACAGTCTTCGTCGTTGGGCGAATACCGATGATTTCGATTTCGTCACCGACGTTAACCACTCCACGCTCTACTCGGCCCGTTACAACAGTTCCACGACCAGAGATCGAGAACACGTCTTCAACCGGCATCAAGAACGGCTTATCCACTTCGCGCTTAGGCTGTGGAATATAGGTATCGCAAGCTTCCATCAAACGCATGATCGAAGGTTCGCCAATTTCGGACTGATCGCCTTCGAGAGCTTTAATTGCAGAACCCTTGATGATCGGAATGGTGTCACCAGGGAATTTATAATTAGAAAGAAGTTCACGAACTTCCATCTCAACGAGGTCGAGAAGTTCTTTATCGTCAACCATGTCTCACTTATTTAAAAATACGACGATAGCTGGAACGCCAACCTGACGAGCAAGAAGGATGTGTTCACGAGTCTGAGGCATTGGGCCGTCAGCTGCGGAACAAACCAGAATTGCGCCGTCCATCTGCGCCGCGCCGGTGATCATGTTTTTAACATAATCGGCGTGACCAGGGCAGTCCACGTGAGCGTAGTGGCGATTAGCCGTCTCGTACTCAACGTGGGTGGTGTTAATAGTGATACCGCGTTCGCGCTCTTCAGGAGAGTTATCGATCTGAGCATAAGAACGAGCTTGTGCAAGCCCCTTCTTCGAAAGGGTGTTCGTGATAGCAGCGGTAAGTGAGGTCTTTCCATGGTCGACGTGACCGATGGTACCGATGTTCACGTGGGGTTTACT
>JBGSHQ010000100.1:0-3684 GCA_041752095.1 Bdellovibrionia bacterium | reverse complement strand
GCGAAAATAAAGAAAATCATTTCTGGGCACTCGGAGGTGTTTGCCGCGTTTCGGAAATTTTTAAAACAACCAGGGCGTTCAATCACCTTTCTTCTTGGAAACCACGATCCAGCTTCGATATTTTCCGAGGTACAAAACTATCTTCGTAATGAACTTCAGGGCGATCTATTTTTTGAGTCAAATACGGTTATTCGCCCGGGATTACATGTAAAGCATGGGAACGAGTGGGATGCAGCTAACAGATTCCCCGAAAATGAAATACTTTCTAGTGACGTCGAAGGTCAGTACGTGCGTTTTCCATGGGGCAGCTACCTTGTTATCGATTTCATCAGTCGGGTCCGCGGCCGCATTCCGAATATCGATAAAATTAAACCCATAGGTGCGTTCATTCGATGGGCTACGTTACATCGCCCAAAGGATGCGATTTTGGCATTGCTCTATTTTCTACGTTTTATTCTACGCTATCGATTTCATCCGAATCGAGATCAGAGAGTCTATTTTGGAAGGCTCAGAAAAATTCTTAGAGGAACTTGCTATTCATGTGATTTGGTTCAGCCTGTTTCAGATTACCTAGAAAAGATGAAAGAACCCACGGCTCTTGTTGTCGGCCACACTCATCGCGCTCTGTTACAGCGTATTCTAGGTCTACATACCTACGTGAACGTTGGGACTTGGAATCCGATCCTTGTTTTTAAGCATGGGGAATTTAGCAGCGCTCAATATCGTACATACGCCTTATTTTCAGAAAATGAGGTTAAGTTACTTCAATGGGATCCCGGGCGAGGCGCTTCCGCGTTTGAGACGACTTTTTATAATATCCACATGCACTCTCCGATAAAGTAAGGCTTCGCCTTACAGTCTATTGGCGATCGACGAGTGTTATTCCGAAAATGCTTTTGCGGCAGCTTTGATGATTTCGGATTTCAGACGTACTTTATAGTCGGGATTTACGTAAGAAAAATCGATCGTCGCGTTTTTATTTACTAAGAAAACAGCCGGAACGGGAAGGATGTGTGATTCGTTTCCTGAAGCTGCTTCCAGATCGATTCCGAATGCCTTAAATTTTAACATGTTCACGGAGTCCACCTGGAACGCCAGCCCGAATGCTTTCGATGCATTTGAATCGGAGTCGGAGAGTAGTTCGTAGCCAGGGTCTTTCTTGGTCATCGCTTTTTTTAGGACGGAAGGCTGATCGGCACTAATCGCGACGATCTCGTATCCTAGCGCTTTTAACTCGGAGTGGATGTCGCCCAATGCAGAAAGCTGCTTATTGCAGAATGGGCACCAGCCACCTCTGTAAAAAATGAGAACCGTTTTTTTACCTTTTAGATGTTCTCTCAGCGAGAGATTTTTTCCATCCACGTTTTTTACGACCGCAGCCGGTATTTCGCTTCCGATTAAAATTGGACGGATATCCTCAGCTTTTCCAGGCAGTGCGGCGGCGGAAGCGAATGCCGCAGGAAAGAGGAGTGCAGCGAGGCTGGCCCTAAGACGGATTCTTTTTGTCATAATTCAATTTCCAATTCAGGCTAGTTTGAAGTGTGTTGATCGATCCATCGATCAATTTCTTCTGGCGTGTAATAACGTTTCATTTTTCGTTTTAAGTCCTTTGGGGTGAGCTTCCCGTAAATCCACTCTCGATATTTTTTTATCCCCGGCGCAAATCCGCGTAGAAATGCGACCTCGTCGGTTGCCCTCTCGATGCGCGAGGGATGAATAACGATATTCACGCCCAAGCGAACAGTCCCGCCGAGACCAGCCTTCTCATAGTCAACGAGGTGGACCAGTTCGTGAGCTAAGATGCCTTGAATTGCTTCTACGCTTGGCGCTCCGGCAGGCTCTTGGGCGGTGTCGTAAATAGAATCGTTGACGTCGATCGAGTAAGTTCGTTTTGTTCGGTCGCAGTTTATCTGCCCAGCGAGAAAAGATGTCTTTAAGAAGTACGCACGTGATTGGAACGATTTAAATTTAATTCGACCCAGTTCCCAAGCATTTTGCAGTTCGGGATATTTAAATTCAATCAATTCCTGCGTGAGACACTCGATATCGCCCCGAGAGATAGGAGCCGAAAGGTTTCCACATCGAGTGTGATCGACATCATTGGCAGGCGTACGCGCTATTTTTGATTTATCCAAGGTCGGCGACGAGCAGCTTGCCACTCCGACTAGCCACGTAGTGAGCACCAGAATGTTTTTTGGATTATTTCTAGTTCCGCGTTTTAACTTCATAGGTAGTTTGGCTTACGTGCAATATTTTCATTTCAGGTAACTTGTTGAAATCCCGAGCCGTGACTGTTAGTGGCCGTCGAGACTCAATTATTACATATATATTTAGCGTAATGAAATTAAGGAGTTAATCTTTTGTCCTCCAGTTTCGCTCCATTCTTTGGTTTCGCGAACCCTTGAGAGATGAGATTCCGAGCCCACATCCGGGCGAACTTGGTTTGCTCGCGGATTTGTTTCGGATTGATAAATCGTTTTCCGTCGCGATACTCCGAGGCACGATAGTATGTGCCGATCGCGAGTTGAAGCGCGACCGGTGACCATTCGCCATTCAGGATCTCGAACTCCATGTCCGGGTCTGGAATCAGATCGCCGTTTTGTTCGACGTAGTGAGTGACGGTGATTTGGGTACCGTGCTTTTCGATGCACAGTGGGAGGTACGGGCCGTTTTCGATTTTGGCCGAGAAATCATCGTTGCTCTGGAAGGCTTCAAAGATTCCGTGGGCGGTCAGGATTTTTTCGATTGTTGTTTTCATGGTTTCTCCTTGTTCGGTTTGTTGGTCCCTTTCGGGGCTTCCTCACTGAAAGCCGGGAAGCCCGACGGGACCAAAGCGAACGCAGGAGCCGGCCTCGGCCCGACCTTTGGGGCGGACGGAATGACAGGCACGAAAGGACTGGCAGTTCGTCTGCGGAGGGACGAAACCAGGCCGAGTACGGAGTGAGCGGACACCTAAGAAACAAGGAGTGTCCGGTTGCAATCGAATGACTGACGCTAGAAGGGTCTTTTGAACGGCGCAAGCATCGGAGCTTTCGGCCAGTTCGAAGCCTTACTGCTCTGGATGAGTTGAAGCTCAGCGCGTCTAACAGCGTTGATGAACTTAGGGAGCTGTCCGGTACTGGCGGCAAGTAGGGCAAATGCTAGGGCGAAGGGGGCAAGTTTTTCAATATTCATATCAAGAGTCCTTTAGTTAGTAGGGCATTTTGAAACCCTATGGATTGACTGATTTCCTCCTAGAGTGAGCAGCGCAACAACCTACGAGGGCAAAAAATCGCCTCAAAAATCAGGATCTTGCAAACGTGCCGCTGCCAAATTTTTTTGGCAGCGTAAGTGAAGTGAGAAAATTCCGCTTGGCAGTCGTTGGCAGTGCTTTGGCAGCGCCACAGATGCCTTTCAAGCAACTTCGAGTTACCTGGGAAAGTCAGATAAAAATGAACGACCCTTCGTGTTTCCTGCGGGTTTATCGTTATTTTTGTTTGTTTTTGATGAGTTGTTTATGAAGCAGAAAAGGGTCCGACTTTTCAGTCGAACCCCTAACTAATTTTGGTTGCGAGGGCTGGATTTGAACCAACGACCTTTGGGTTATGAGCCCAACGAGCTACCGGGCTGCTCCACCTCGCGCCATTCACCTTTGCAGGGAGATGTAGTCTTAGATCTTCGCGGGGGAGAATGCAAACCTAAAGA
>JBGSHQ010000099.1:0-5344 GCA_041752095.1 Bdellovibrionia bacterium | reverse complement strand
TTACGAAACGCTCGAAATCCGACCGGATGCTTCTGCACAGGAGATTCGAAATGCGTACCTTCGCCTAAAAGCTTCTTATCGTAAGGATAATCCCGCTCTCTATTCTGTGCTCGATCCTTCAGAGACAGAAGATATGATTTTAAAAATTGAGGAGGCCTTTCAGGTATTATCCGATCTTGATTCGCGTCGTGAATACGATGAGAGAAATGGTTACATTGAAAGAATCGATCGAAAAATTATCTCGATTGATCGTAATTTACCCTCAGACACACTCCCCATGGATGAAGGGTTTAGTGATGATCCGCTCGTCGCGCCATCGACTGCTTTCGAAGGCATGAGTCATCGAGGAGAATCAACATCAACTTCAGGAAGTTCATTTAAACTCCCGACTCAGGCTCCCGAATCTGATAATCCATTTTTTAACTCTCCTCGCGAAAAAACATCGATCGATGTTACTCGCCCCATTCCTTCGCCGGCTTCTACCTTCATCGATCGTAAAACGGAACGGACAGTGGCCGCTGTTCGATCCCAGCCCACTGGGGACCCAGTTCTTGCAGAAATTGCAAATGAAACGGAATGGCGAGGAACGACATTAAAGCGGATGCGTGAGCTCCGTCGTTACTCACTCGATGATATTGCCCAGATCACGAAAATTTCTAAAACCTACATCATTGCAATCGAAGAAGAGCAGTTCACAAAACTTCCTGCGCCTGTTTTTGTACGAGGTTTTCTCCTACAGATTGCGAAAACTCTAAAAATTCCTCAGGAACCCGCTGCCGCTGCTTATATGGCGCGCTTTCAGAAGCGGCCATGAACATAACCGGTGAAGTACTCTGGACCTGGGTTGTTCCTGAATTCTCTGCCGGAACTCGGGCCGATAAAGGAATCACAGAAGCGATCGAGTCTGAAGACGGCGAATGGGACGGAGAACCTAGGAAGGCAAGCAGAAGCCAAGTCCAGCGACTCATCGATGAAGGGCGAGTCCTAGTCGATGGAAAACCGCTTTCTTCTTCCCAAAAACTGACCACAGGAATCTCGGTCCAAATTCGTTTTTCGGCACCTGAATCGCTCGAACTTATTCCTGAAAATATTCCACTCGAAATCCTCTATGAGGATTCACACCTTATTGTCGTAAATAAACAGGCAGGTCTCACGGTCCACCCTTCTTCGACCCAGAAAACAGGCACCCTCGTTCACGCACTTCTGTTTCACGTAAAAGACCTCTCCGGCATCGGCGGAAAACTCAGACCCGGTATCGTCCACCGAATCGATAAGGACACGACTGGGGCACTCGTCATCACGAAAACGGACGAAGCTCACCTCGCCCTTTCTGCCGTATTCGCGAAACATGATATTGAACGCGCCTACTCAGCGGTTTGTTATGGTGCTCCTGCATGGGGTGGTACCGATGAATACCGATTCGAATCGCTCATTGCCAGGAATCCAAATGACCGATTAAAAATGACGACGGAAGTGAAAGCAGGAAAAAAAGCGATCACCCGCTTCCGATGTTTAGAAAAGTTCGGAACTCGAGACCGTGCACCATTCGCATCCCTCATCGAAGCGCGTTTAGAGACCGGTCGAACCCATCAGGTTCGAGTCCACCTCACAGCCTTAAATCACTCGATTCTAGGCGATCCTTTATACGGCGTACCGAGTTCGAACCAGCCGAAATGGAAAGCACTCCCTAATCCCGTTCGCGATTTAGTTTCGGCTCTCCCCGGACAGGCACTCCACGCGCGAGTTCTCGGCTTCAAACATCCCGTCACTGGAGTGGCGCTCCGGTTTGAAGCTCCTTACCCGACTCCGATCGGGAATTTAATAAAATCTCTGCGCGAATCATCAGACCTGTAGAAAGATATTCCCTATGCATTTTGAGAGTCATCTGCTGAAAAATATTCCAGGCATTCTGCACGGATTCGGTTCGAAATTCGATCCGGTCGCTCCTGCTGTTCTAAAAAACTGGGTCGACGCCCGTCCGACCTGGAACCAAGTTGCCGGGATTGAAGTGGGTAAAATCATCCGAAAAAACCAAGTCTGTGGTGATATCGATGGGATGTATACGAAGACCACAAATCCTATTGGGATAAAAGCTGCCGACTGCGTGCCGATCCTTCTCGCAAAAAAAGACGGAAGCATGGTCGCTGCACTTCATGCGGGCTGGCGCGGGACGAAAGCTAAAATCGTCGAGAATTTTGCAAAAACTCTTGAAACGGAGAATGAGAGTTTAAAAAACTGGGTCGCAGCCATTGGTCCTGCGATCGGAGCTTGCTGCTACGAAGTGAGTGAAGAACTGATCGAGGATTTCATTAAAACTTTTCCAGAAATGGAAGCCGATCTTATCACTCCCGCACACCGAAAGCTCGATCTTCAAGCGGTGAACGCTTTCGAACTCACCCGCTTAGGGATTTCGACTCTCGATATTATTGATGAATGCACCTACTGCTCCATGGATCCGATGAAGGGACCAAAACTGCATTCGTTTCGACGTGAAGGAGAAGGCACGAGGCAGTGGTCGGTAATTACACGGGTCATGGGGAAATGATTTATGAAATCACTCTATTCGATTTTAATTCTATTCATTTCCTTTTCCGCAAATGCTGAGAGTCCTTCACGGTTTAAGCACTGGATTATATCTGACGGTGATCGTGACGGAGGTAAAACACTGATCGTTATTGAAGAAGACATTTTATTGCGATCAGACGCATCCCGGCTTTCACAGCGCATTCATTTTAAAAAACGATACCTTCCCTCAGAAATGAAAGCCTTTAATATTCAACTCGAAAAATTTGAAGCGAAGAAAAGCGATAAAATCATCGGCCAACCTTTTCCACTGAAAGGTACGCCGCTCTGGAATGCTGTGAAAGATGAGTGGAGTGAAACCGACGAGGCTGAATATAGCCAGTGGATACACACTCATGCTAATGGAAGTTTTTTAAAAGGAAGCGGGATTATAGTCGACTGCGCAGACAATGGACTCCTCTATCGCTGGATCTATGCTCGTGAACACTCTCTTCCGATCGCAAACAGTCTGGCTGGCTCAGGAAAACTTTTTGGTCACTTTACGAGTTCAGAAAAATGGGATGCGCTCCCGACTGACCCAGATTGGCGTAAAGATGAAAAATTTAAAGCAGCACTTCGGGAACTTTTTAATCAAACCTATACTGGATCTATAAATTCAGATCAGTATCCGGTTAAAATCTCTCCTCAGTTTGTGGGTCCAGGTACGATGTATATGACCATTGAACCTGATTCAGGACATACTCAGACCCTCATTTCGATAGTGAATAACGCAGGAATTAAAACGATTTGGGGCAATCTACCTGCGGAAGATGAGACTCGCATCACTGGTATTTTGATCGACGAAATCCCTAAATTAGGTAAAGGTGGATTCCAAAAATGGCGTACTCCTCGAAAATTAGTTACGAACGGAAGAGAATCGTGGGCACTTCGACCTGCCGTTGAAATGAATGGATACTCGCTCGAGCAGTATGAAACCGGAATTCAAAAAGAAGTGGAGTGGGTTGACTGGATCTATGACCATCTGGGAATAGTTTTATCTGACGAAGATATGCTCTATCCTAAATTTTTTATTATTGAAACGGGCGTTGAGTTCCGAGTTGATCTGATCGAAAAGGGGATCCTCTACTGCAATCCTAAAAATCCCTGCAAATTTGACTCACACGATTACGACACTTACTCGACGTTTACTCGAGATGCTCGACTCCTTAAAAATCGCAACCAATTCATCGACATCATGAACCGACTGGGTCCCTTAAATCGAAAAGTCATGTATTTTAAAAGCGCAATTGATGGCCGTGGAAATATTTCAAATACTTTAAACATATCCTATTCGGATGTTTTTTTTAAAATAGGAGTAATGGAAGGATGGGTATCTGATCCCAATGTTTCCATTCATGAGCGCTGGGGACTGCCACCGGTTCATTAATTAAGGCTTCATCTCGACATCTTCGAAAAGCGTCACCCCAAATGGATTCACTTCATATTTAAGCACTCGAGGCCCGACCGCGTAAGTCGAGACATAGTGATAAAGAGGAACGACGACTGCATCTTTTTCGATGAGAATTTTTTGGGCTTCGATCATTTTTTCTTCGCGCTCTTTTGATGGCATCATCGAAAAGATTTCGGTTACGAGTCGGTCATACTCGGGATTGCGATATCCCGTAAAACTAAAGGCATCACCCGACATAAACGGTAAAAGAAAAACTGCTGGATCCCCCATGGGTGAAGACCAACCAAACCTAAATACCATTTCAGGGTCCGAGTAAATGGAACTCACGTGAGGCTTCCAATCATGATTCTTCAGTTTTACCTTCCACCCAAGCCCCGCTTTTAAATCGGACTGGATCTTTTCCAACACAAGCGAGTTTCGAGTTCCTGAATCAAATGCAATTCTGACTTCATTCTTCCACTGAACCTTTTCGCGTTCGACTGGGGATGGACTCACATAGGGATAAAAACCTTCAGCGCCTTTTGGAATCCAGGATTTTGCGGGTAGCTCTCCCGTATCCATAATTCGAACGAGTTCATCCCTTCGAATGGATTGACTGAGCGCCCGCCGATATTCCACCTGGTCGAATGGTTTCTTTTTTAAGTTAAAACCAAGAAAATACGTCGCTTGAAAGGGCACTGATTTCACAAGACCGCGCCGTTCGAGACGTTTCTGATCCAGAACCGGAATTCGAGTGAGGACATCGAGACTTCCTCTCTCGAAAAGCGTCGAAGAAGTAGACTCATCAGCGACGACGCGGAGCCTGACCTCTCTCGGTGCTTTTTCAGGAACAGGACGTGCTGCTTCTAGAACGATTTCCTGATCTGGAATGGTCGATCGAATTCTGTAAGCCCCATTCGTTGGAATATTTTTTCCTCGAAGAGGATCCCACTTCCCCTGGTTTGCCTCAAGAACATCTTTCCGAAGTGGATACGTCATCGGAAGCGCCATGATTTGGTCGAAAAACGAAATCGGCTGAATCAGTCGGAACGAAACTTCGAACTCCGTGGTCTGAATTCCAGTAACGGAAGTCGCCTTTCCTTGTGAAAACTCTCTCGCTCCTTCGATCCACATGAGAAGTCCTGAGAGTTTAGAGCCCGACTTAGGGCTGAGAGCACGCTCAATCGCAGTACGAAACTGGTTCGTTTCGACTGGTACGCCGTCGCTCCACTTCACCCCCTGACGAAGTTTAAATCGATAGGTTTTTAAATCCGGGGAAACAAATTCGGATTCCGCTAAGCGTTTTACCAACTCTCCCCGGGCATTAAATCCCATGAGCCCATCCATTAAATTCGTGATGAGCCGAAAACCTAAGCCATCCTCAACCCGGCT
>JBGSHQ010000098.1:0-3080 GCA_041752095.1 Bdellovibrionia bacterium | reverse complement strand
AGTTATCGAGACGAATACCTTCCTGGTTCGGGCCCACGGCGTACCGAACGGTATAGGTATTGGCCTGGAGATCTCGGGTGACGTTGCTCATTCCGAGGGGGAACCTACCATTAACGGCTTAAAGCCGAAAGGTTCGGTTTTACTTAGAATTACTGAGGCTTAGCGGCGAAGGGCCTTCGACTGTGTAGAACGAAGTGAGTTTGCCTGAGCGGACGAGGGAGGGGTTTCAGGCGCCGATCCAGCAGCAGGTTCGGGAGATTTAAAGTCAGGCTCCACCGCCCAAGCCCCCGTATCCTTACACCGCGCCATCTTAGCGGCTCCATCGACCTCGTGGATGCAGTCATTTAAAACATTCACATAGTTCACCTGGCAGCGGTGTTTATCCTCAGGAGTCGTCGGATCTTCGCAGTTCGTTTCTTCGCAGGTCTTCACGACTTTTTTCACGCACCTAAAGCTAAATGAGGTGACTAGATCATTATAAAGAAATGAAATGAGTTTCTTAGGGCTGCACTCCTGATAGCGCTGAATGATAAGCGCATCAGCGACGCGTTTCGTGCAGCGAGCGTGGGCCGTAGTGGCTGTGAGCCCAATGCATAATACCACACCCAGAATCATCGTTTTAATCATCATCTTAGTACCTCGATTTCATCAGGAAGGTGATCACTTCCTTCGCGCCTTCCTCGGTATATCCGAGTTTCGCTTTCATGTTTTCGACCGTCTGGCGTGCAAGCTTCTGCCCTTCGTTTAGGTTACTATTCGTCGAATGAACCTGATCGGGTTTATCATCATCCCGCCCGTAAAGGAGAAGTGCATCGTGCATCTTCGTCAGCACTTCTTTCTGAGACTGATAGTAGTGCTTTTCAAGCTTTCTCCAGTACTCCGGAAACACTTTCGAATAGACGACGGCTTCTTTCGGATGGTCAAGCGACCACGCGCCGATTTGGGCGACGATTCCGTTTCTAAAGTTTGCGAGATCTGCCTCGCCGGTCGGAGCTTCAATAATTTTCTCAAACTCCTCGATTAGTGGATAATCCGGATCTTCTAATTTTCCGGTGAGAGGATTCTTATGTCGCTCCTTTTTAAGAACGAGTGAGAGGTGCTGAACATAGCGGCGGATGAAATCTTCCCACTGGGCGACATCATAAAGCCCGATTGAATCTCGAACTTCACGGTCAATGATGTTTAAGTATTCATTCCTCACGGTGTGAATAAATTCTCCGCAGTCGTGATAGCCGTCTTTAATATCCTGGCGGAGAAACTCATATTCACTCGTTCGCTTAACAAAATCTTCCATCTCTCGCATCACCGCGAGTGGGGAGAGGCATGGAAAATCTGGGTTTTGGGCGGCGGAAAATAAAATCGACTTCACTTCCCGAGCCGAAGCTCCGATTCGCCCCTCATAGTAGGGAACATTCTGGTACTCTTCGCGTACGCGCTTGAGATTCGCGCGAAGTACCTTACGATCTTCCGAGCCAAGTGCTGCTGGCATCTCTCCTGTATCGAGGAGTTTTGCTTTATCGAGCGGCGTAAGAGCCGCAACGATACTTGAAATTCCTGGCGGATAATTAATCGAGTTCGGTTTCTTTAGCCGCGAGAGCACTGACCAGGATGCGAGCGCCCAGTCCGTATGGGGACTAACGGGTTTCGACTGTGCGACTTGTTTAATTTCTTCTTGGTAAATTTCTTTTTCATCCGAAACGCGGAGAAGGTAAGGCACCCGAATGAGTTCCATGCGTGCTTTAAAACTCATGAAGTCAGGGAATTCTTTGAAAGCGTCTAACTGAAGATCGTTACAGGAGCCTAAGAATACGGTATCGAGATAAACAATCGCGGGCCCGACATTCACGCATCCCGTTTCGCATGCGACCAGTAGGTACTTAAACGTATCAACCGGGCGTTTAAGGAGATCGCTGTACTCGATCCCGCCTCGGTTCCCATCGATGAGATCCCCTGTCAGCGTAAAGAGATTCAGACTCGCAAGCGACGCAGGAAGGTTCGCGTAGTTCCGGTTCATTGATAAGAGATTAAACTGCGCATCGACGTGGAGCTGGGGTTCTACTGTCACTAGTCCTTTTCGGTAGCGGCGAGAGTAAAAAAACCGTTCGACCTGAACGTGCATGAGCACTTTCTTAAAGTCTCCGTCGTTCGCTTTTAAGAGAGCGTTCGCAATTTCTTTACACCGCGGGTTTAAGTCGCCCTGGGTGAGTGCGATCGGGAGCGAGTTCCAGATTTTATCTGTCCGTTCGCGTCCGATTAATTTTTCTAAAAAATCTTTTCGCTGATCGACAGGAATGAGTAGAAACGGGTGATCGCGAAGATCGGATGGGACACGCGCTGCTACCTCTTCGTCCGGTAGTTTCGCAAAGCTCTGGTGTTTACCTGTGTTCTGGGAAGCGCCTGCAAATCCAATTCCACTTTTTGTGACCTTATCGTGTGGGAATACCCAGTTAAAGGTATAGGTCGCTCCAGCATCGGTTTGCGAATACCGTTCCATGCCCGACATCAGTGCGTGCATGATTGAACTTTTAGCGCTCCCGTTGGGTCCGTGAAGAAGAATGAGTTTGTTATTGAAGCCCTGACGCTGGAAAGTTCTGAGCGAGTTATAGATCGAGTGCTGTACGGATTCCTGTCCAACTACTTTTCTAGCAGACTCGAGCCCATCGAAAACTTTAAAGCGTTCATCGTTCTCGGTGCGGCCGAAGTGGTCCATCATGTCGGCCATGTACTCGGCACTGCCACGAAGTCCTCGTTCAGGTGCTTCAGCGAGAATCCGTAAATATTCTTCAAAACTGAGGACCCTTACCGACTGATCTACCCATGTGAGAAGGTCACTTTTCATGCTTACTAGTGTAGCGGAAAAAGCGGGAATGGTAGAGTGATGGAAAATTGACGTTTTAGCGTCTTTTACGTAAACGAGAGCGGTGCTGGGTCTTTTTTACGGGCCGATGTTCGAGAATCAGCCTAGGGTTCGAAGCATCCACGAGTGGATGCGAATCCGAGTTAATTCCATCTGGCAGAGTCGTATTCACCTTTTTCATATAGCTCACGACCGCATCGCGAAGAAGAGGACCTGCGACCGG
>JBGSHQ010000097.1:0-5361 GCA_041752095.1 Bdellovibrionia bacterium | reverse complement strand
CACTCACGCGGCGTGGCTGCGTCAGACTTTCGTCCATTGCGCAAGATTCCCCACTGCTGCCTCCCGTAGGAGTCTGGACCGTGTTTCAGTTCCAGTGTGGCTGATCATCCTCTCAGACCAGCTACTGATCATCGTCTTGGTGAGCCGTTACCTCACCAACTAACTAATCAGACGCAGGCTCATCTTATAGCGAAGGCTCTTATCGAGCTCCCTTTCCCGAAAGAATCATTACGATTCCCATCGCTCTATCCAGTATTAGCCAGCCTTTCGGCCGGTTATTCCAAACTATAAGGTAGATTACCTACGTGTTACTCACCCGTACGCCACTTTACTAGGGTTGCCCCGTTCACGTTCGACTTGCATGTGTTAGGCACGCCGCCAGCGTTCGCTCTGAGCCAGGATCAAACTCTCATGTTTATTTTTTTAACTTCTCACTCGCGCGATCTTTGCAGACCGTCTTGCGATTAATCTCAAAAACTCATGTATTTGTCCCAAACTCGATCAGCTATTAACTGGCTTGAACTCTTGCGAGTTCTTGCCTGATACCTATATTTCAAGGCACCTTTTCGTTTTTTGCTATTGCTTGGTTTTATTTGGTTCATTCTTTTCTTACGAAAAAAACTACTCCATTAAACTCAAATCTAAATCGATTTGTGACTACGACAGACCTTAGCCGGATCAAGTCCGGTAAGCTGCCATGCCCACTCTCTCTTCAGAATTATTCATCATTCGGTTGTCAAAGAACGGTTTTTAAAGCCGCAAAAACCATTCGAAACGATTTGTAAACCGCCTCGGTTAGCTTTCGCGAAATTATCAACGAGGTTCGAGTATTAGCCGAATCATGAGCGAAGTCGCAATCCTTTTTTTTGAAAAAATAAAATTTTCTAATTTAAGCCATTAATGGCTTAATGCGCGAAGCGTTACACTGGTGCTGGTACTTAAGATAGTCGAAGATCGTGAACCTTTCGATAAAAAGTTGCCTTCGAGAGCCCAATTTCACGAGCAGCCTGAGCTAAATTTCCCCCATTCCGAGCAATAAAGTACTTCAGCACTGCCGACTCAAATTTAAACAATGTTTTCGAATAGTTGGGCACGAGCGGGACCTCTGCAGAAGCTAAAATCCCACTCGACTTTAACTCCGAACGAATCACGACATCGCGATCGAGAAGAAAGGAGGGTTCATTCTTAGCCGATTCAATAAACCATTCGGGAAGATCCCCCATTTTCAAAATTCCATCGTCATTACTCAGAATAGAAACTTCTAAAACATTTTCTAACTCTCGGTAATTTCCAGGCCACGAATAACACTCAAAGAGTTCGGCAACTTCTTTATCCATTCTAAGAATCTGAGAATGGGTTTTTAGGCATACCCTTTCAAGCGTCGAATGAATCAAGTCGGAAAAATCATCCCCAACAAAAAATTCAATTGGTGAAAGCTCTAAACTGAGAACATGGATTCGATGAAAAAGATCTGCACGAAATTTTCCCACTCGAACATCAGAAGCTAAATCGCGATTTGTTGCACAAATCACGCGAACATCAACGGTCTTCTCCTTGTTCGAGCCGAGTGGGATAAAAACTTTCGACTGAAGAAATTCTAGAAGGCGGGCTTGAAGCGATGGTGAAAGCTCGCCGATTTCATCCAAAAAAAGGGTTCCACCATTTGCGGTTTCGAGACGACCGACTCGGGTCCGGTCAGCACCCGTAAACGCTCCGCGCTCATGACCAAATAGCGTCGACTCCATTGTTTCGTCATGGATGGAAGCAAGATTCACATTCACAAAAGGACCTGAAGCACGATTCCCTTGATCATGAATTTCACGCGCGAGAGTACTCTTACCTGTCCCGGTATCACCCAAAATAAGCACATTCGCGTCGCATCGCTTAGCGAGTTCAACATTCACCTTTAGTTTTTCCAGGGCCGTTAGCTTTCTTCTTTTCATACTTCACACTCCTTGCAGTGGACATGAGCAAGCCAAGGGCCATTAAACGAGGGGGCCACGAAATAAAGCTAAGTGTCTAATGAGAGACAGAAAATTGACCCCATCCTAAAAAAATCCAGAATCAAGGGCCCAATACATGTTGGTTATTCCAACAACCGAGCGGGAAAAACCCACAGTTCCCATTACCCATGAGACTGGTTCCAGCCTTATATTTAAAGAATGACTACGTCGAAATCATTCCAGAGCACACTCCGAAAACAAATCCTTGTTTGTGATGACGACCCTCTCTTTAGAAAAACACTTACCCTCCTCCTTCGTGATTTCGGGGAGGTCACCGCGGTACAAAACACGGACGAGGTTTTAAATCTTCTTCGCACAAAAACTTTTGATTTACTCTTTCTCGATGTCCAAATGCGAACACCCGAAGAGGGCCTAACCGCACTCCCCAAGGTACGTGAGCTTGCAAATGATTTATCGATAGTAATGCTCAGTGGTCTAAAAGATTTTCAGATCGTACGCCAGGCAATGAAAAACGGTGCGGACGACTACTTAGTAAAAGACTTTGAGCCTGAAGAATTCAAACTCACCGTCGAACGAACACTGGGCATACGACGACTCGTCATCTCGAATCAAAAACGAAATGCAGAAACACTCAGAAACGAAAAAAAATTTCGCCTTATTGGTGAAAATAAAAAAATGCTAGAAGTGAAAAGGCTGATTGAGAAGTTTAAAATCTCAAACGCAAACGTACTTATTCAAGGTGAAACAGGGACAGGAAAAGAAATCGTTGCACGCTTACTTAGAAAGACGGATGCAGAAGGAAACTTAGAACCCTTTGTTGCTATCGATTCCGCCACACTCCATGCCCAAACTGCAGAAAGTATTCTTTTTGGACACGAACGAGGGGCATTTACTGGTGCAGACAGTACACGAAAGGGATTATTCGAAGAAGCGGACGGAGGCGTCATTTTTTTCGATGAAATTGCGAATATGCCTCTCGCTATTCAAGCTAAACTTCTTCGAATTCTCCAAGAAAAAGAAGTCGTACGAATGGGCTCAAGTCGCTCAATTCCTATCGATTTTCGAGTCATCACCGCTACGAACCGCTCACTCGAAGAAATGGCCACTCGAGGTGAGTTTCTTCACGACCTCCTTCAACGATTAAACGTACTACCGGTAGAACTCCCACCCCTTCGTGATCGACTGGAAGATCTTTCCCAGCTTACTGATTATTTTTTGAAAGAAAAATCAGAGGGCAAAGTACAAATAACATCAGATGTCTTAGAAGCATTTTCTCAGTATGATTGGCCAGGAAACGTAAGAGAGCTGTCTACACTTCTCGATTACTCATTAGCAATGACTGAAGATTCAAAAATCGATCTTTCGAATCTACATCCTAAGGTATTAAACCCAGTGAAAAAAACCTCGCCTGAAGGGGGTGGATTTTACGAGCAGGTTGCGGCGTTTGAAAAAAACATTCTAATGAATTCGTACAAAAAATTCGAAGGTAACGTATCTAAAATGGCACTTGAACTGGGGGTAGATCGCTCTCACCTTCACACGAAGCTGAAGCTCTATGGGATTCATGCTACAAGGAACTCGATTTAGAAAAATTTTGCGAGGGGAAAACCAATCGAAGCGCCGACGCTTTTCGTGCCCACCTCATCGCCTTCAAATCGTGTTCGAATCGATAAGTAGTTTAGCTCAATAAAAAAACCGGGGGCCCCATATCGAAGCCAACCGTTGTAATAACTTTTTCCATCGATTGGCGGATAAATAAAGCCACCGATGGTCATGGTTTTATTCACACCCAGAAAATCATGGTAAATCGCTTCGAAACCCTGAGGCGCTCCAAAATTATAATGAACAGAATCAGCGTATTTATATCCCACGAGATTCGCACCTAACATGAGATAGCCGGACATTCTTTGATCGAAAAACTGTGCGGAGTTCGTTTTAAAATAAAACCCCGTATCGCTGAAAAAATTTTGGTGAATCGCCGTTGCATTGAAAGCGGTCAACTTTACGGTTTCAGCCATCTGATAACTCACGTAAGCGGTAATAATCCCTGTCGTGGTATTTACACTCGTGCCTGGAGCGAAAAATTCATACTGATAAGGTCCAATTCCCATCCCGAAGAAACCTCGGTTTAGTTTTGCAGGTACACGGGCTTTTAAGTCGTAGGATTCACCACGGTTTGTTTCGATAATAAAAGGTTGTGCTTGAGTCGATAAGCGCAAACGAAAAACGGAGGATGCTTCAGCATTCGCCAGAACTCCATTTACCTTCATCGAATCACCAGAACCATCGATAAAGAGGAGTAGATCAAGAACTGCCACCATCCCTTCAGTGGATTCCGCACGGAGAATCTTGCAGTTCAATATAACTAAACCACCCTTTTTTTCGCTTTTAAAATTATCTCTCGGCGTAAGTTCAACACCCCAGGGCGAACAGGAATGATCAACACCGATCAAATCAGCTTGGGTTGTAGTTCGCTCCAAAGTGAGTTTCGCATCACTCATCACTCCATTTTTTTTAAACCGAATATCGACGGTCGACGGAGAACCCGAAGTCAAGGGAACTACCGCCTCTCCAAAAGAACTTCCACGAAGCGATCGTCGTAGTGGAATAACTCTGGATTGAATTTCAAGCTGGGCCCCTTCAACATCTGGAATTTCAATACGCATTCGAGCGCGGGGCAAAACAAGCCGCTCACGAATCCTACTCCACTGAATGCTTTCAGGTAAAAACTCCACCTGTGTGCCCGTAGGTAATTTTTCAAGTCCGATCCACTTAAAAGACTCGGGACCAATCTGAACACTAGGGACGGAAACCGGAAACGGATCATCAATTAAATCTGCGTAGATGGAATCGGGTTCACCCGAGAAACTGAACTTCGAAAGACAGAGCGCACCGATCAGAACGATGCCCCAAAGCCCGTCGATGATTCGGCTTATACGGTTCAATCACAACTCCCTTTTCGAGGACCAGAATAGATTTTACACCCCTCCCCTTTGCACTTACCTTCACCACACCGCTCCCCTGAGCACCCTCCAGTGGCCTCATAACGCCAACCCCTAGGAATCTGATTCACTGCGGCAAGGGCGTCGTCAAGCTTCGGAAAAAGGGAGTGAAAAAGAACTTCTCCGTCCGCATGATGAACAACAAACATCGAAAATCCTTCTGAATCTTTCGAAATTCCAGCCATCCACTCATCATCAATGAGCATGCCACGGTCATAGTTTTTTGCATTCAGTACAGCGGGCTGAAAAGGCTTCTCTGTCATGCTAAAAGAATAACACTTCTAAGGGAGTTGCGGGAGAAGTTGCTTTCGGCTAAACACTATTCATACCAAAGTTTTGGGGACATAGCTCAGTTGGTAGAGCGGTAGCTTTGCAAGCTATAGGTCTGGGGTTCG
>JBGSHQ010000096.1:0-2520 GCA_041752095.1 Bdellovibrionia bacterium | reverse complement strand
CTGATGGAGTCACTTTTGATCCGAAGAAGGTCCACCCAGCTAATCTTTCTGTGATGTTAAAAAAATAGTGAAGTGCAACAGTAAGTATTTATTGGGGATTAGCCGCTGCTTCTTTTTGGGCGGTTGCTAACCAGTTTTTATTATTTTTATAAAGCGTGTTGTTGGGCTCGATCGAAAGAGCTTCATCAATCGCTTGTTTTGCGAGTGAAAAATCACGTGTGACGATTGCAGCAGATCCAATGTTATTTTGTACAAGCCCCCAGAATTTATTCGTCTTAGGAACTCGCTTCCACTCGCTAATCGCTTTCGTGAATTCTCCGCGATTATAATACTCAAGCCCGAGCTGAAGAAGCGCATCGCTTTCCGGGCCTGCCTTCAATGACTTAGCTTCTAGGGATGCGATGAGTTTGGAAGACTTTTTGAGTGAACTTTCGGCATAAGCGAGGTTATTTTTCGCGAGCTGCATGTTCGGATCTAGCGACAGCGCCTTTTTACAGGCTTCGATCGCCGCTGCCCAATGCTTAAGATTATTATTTGCGACGCAAATATTATTAAAGGGAATAGCCGAAGTGCCTTTTAGTAAGGAAGATTTCGTAAAAGATTTTAAAGCATTACCTGCATCTTGAATATTCAATTGGGCGAGTCCGAGTTGGGTATAGGTTTCAAAAGTTGGTGCTTTTCGAACCCCCTCTAATGCTTGCTCTAGAGCGGTAACTTTCGGGTCTTTAGCAGCAGGTACTGTTGCAGAAATGTTAGTCACAACCGGGGGAGTCTGCTTCGAAGAACAACCCACTAAAATAACCAAAAAAATGACGTTACAAACGAAAGATAATTTTTTCATAGTTTAATTCTCATGGATAAGACCTTAAAAGTCACCTAGTTCTCAAACGCTTCCATTCAGAAGTCCTTATTCTTAAATGCTTTAGATCGTAAACTATGTTCAAATTTAACTTAGGTGCGTAACTGTTCCATGAGGAAGATACGGCGCAGTGCCCTTCTTTTTACCATTCTCCTAACACTTAGCGATAAGTGTTGGGCTGATGATGCTCGCCCAACGCCCATTCTTCGAACTCCAAATCAGAAAAACATAAAAGACCTCATTGTTTCTTCTGAGATAACGATTGAAAATAAAATCGATGGGGAAAATGTCGTTTCCTATGCACGAGTGAAAGGCGTTTATCCAGTCAGCTATTCGTCACTTATTTCCAGCACCCAAAGAGCGACACAAACCGAAGATGGGAAATTTGAACTCCCTATCCAGATCACAGGTGCATCGACCGTTTTTGATCTCACCATGATCGACCCCTACGGGAACGCGCAAAAAGACAGGTATCAAATCGACATTCCAGGATGGGCGAAATACACGAATGATCTTCAGTCTCAGAGAAAAAATGAGCTCGGCGGTAATCCCAACCCGTTTAGTATTTCACTCGGCCTTTCTAATATTTTTTATTCTGAGACGAGCAACATCGATAGCACCGTGGTTGGGGATTATACTTCCACTGTAGTTACCGCGAAGGCGAACTACGTAAAGCCATCGCCCTTTCCAAGATGGAATATCGGTTTCGGGACTTTTCTAACCGTAATCCCACTTCAGGAATCGTCCTCCGCTTCTGCGCGATTTTGGGGTGTGAACGCAAGAATTGGTTACTCACTCATTCCAAACTCCCCGGTATGGAAAGCAGGAATTTACGGGGGCGTTTATTACACCACCATGTTTGTAAAGAATGACCAGTTCGGGTTCTCGGGCATGACTGGGCCCCAAATTTTTCCCGTTGTAAAAAAAATCCTCGGCGCGGGAAGGTCGATTTCCGTTTACTTAAAATATGCAGCTTTAGTGAGTAACGCGTCTGTGATTTCATTTGGGAGTCGTGAAATAGCCACAGGGGGTGAATTCATATTCCTTTATAATCGCGGGCATTCTCAGGGCCTCGCTAGCGCATAAAGAAGGACTGAACCTAAAAGAGGAATAAATTTTGGGTTTTCACGATTATAAAGATAAAGCGCGTACGCACCGAGATAACAACATCCTGCTAATAATGTCGTCGATGCGGAAATATAGTTAACCACTTCATTATTTGCGGGGTGTACTGCAAAAAAAACTGCGAGTAGACCGGCAGCGATTCCAGGAGAAAAATGAATCTTTTTATTATTTTTAGGGGTTCCAAATAAAATCTGTGGATAAGGATCTGGAAAAAATCCTGGAGTTGTCCATATTTTTTTCCAAACGATAAAAATTAAAAAACAAACAAGTGCAAAAAGCGTCTTTTTTAAAACATGAAAAGTCCAAGTATGACCACCGCCGGCTATCCACGCGAGTGAATGTAAAAAGGTGGTAAAAGGTCGATAGCCCCACTGATCGGGGGAGCTCGAATTATATCGAGCAGTCTTCCAGATATTTAAGAGGTTCGCTGGAGACTGAATCGAATGGTTACTCACAATAAAATGTGAGTCATCAAAGAAAAAGGGGTAATGAAACGTCCCACAGTAGACCAAAAAGACAAATCCAATCAGAAAAAA
>JBGSHQ010000095.1:0-3234 GCA_041752095.1 Bdellovibrionia bacterium | reverse complement strand
GAACAGAGGTCGAAATCGAAATTCCGCGCTGCTTTTCGAGTTCCATCCAGTCCGAGGTAGTATTCTTCTGATTCTTTTTTGCCTTCACTGCGCCGGCAAGGTGAATCGCTCCACCGTAAAGGAGGAGTTTTTCAGTGAGCGTCGTCTTACCGGCATCGGGGTGCGAGATGATCGCAAACGTGCGGCGGCGTTCGACTTCAGATTTAATCTTCGGGTTCGACATAGCGAAACCGACCATAACCGAAAGAGTCGGGGAATTAAATCCCCATCCCCTCAATCTTCATCAGAATCTCATCCCGCGTGCCCCCACGAACCGGGATTGGATCGAGTGCCGCGACGACATGCTTCTGCGAGGGCGCGCTCCACCCATGAAACCGGGGGTCGAAAACAACGACGACGCCCCGGTCCTCGGACGAACGAATCAGGCGCCCCACCCGCTGCTTTAGCCAGATCATCCGAAGTGGAAAGTCATAATCAAAAAGCCCAAACCGAGTGCGCGCCTTCCGAGCTTCCGCTAGCGGACCACGGGTCATCGCTTCGTTCATCTTTTCTACAATTACGCAGGCAAGCTTCCGCCCCGGAATATCGATCCCTTCGCCGTAGCGTTCGCTCCCAATAAGAAGCGCTCGGTCCGATGCCCGAAACGCATCGATCGCGCGGCGATCACTCACGGAATCAAAAACCTGAATGCCGTACTTTTCAAGCCGCGCACGTAACTCTTCCGCCGCATGCTTTAGCCTGTGATTCGCCGTCATAAGAAGCATCGTACGACCCCCTAAGATTCGCGCCGTCTGTTCGGTAAAACCAATGATCGCGTCTAAGTGCTGGGGGGTTCCGGGCTGAGAAACATCAGATGGAAAAAACGCCACAGCCTGTTTAGCGAGTGGATAAGGAGAGGGGAGGGAGGCGAAAGGTTTCGAAAGCGCGAGTCCGATTCGGTCGGTAATAAAAGTCGGATTCGCACCACTCGAGAGGGTCGCACTCGTGAGAGTGATCGACCGGACTTCGGAAAAAAACTCCGTCGAAAGATTCTTCACTTCGATAGGAGAAACCCGAATACGCCACACGTTTTCACGCGGGTTCCAGTAGAGGAGTCGTAAAGTATTCGGTGGAAGAGGTTTCCCTTTCTCGTCGACGGGCGCCGATTCTTTTATCGCAGCAGTGAGCGCTTCCGCATAAGACTCCATCGAAAAAGCGTGGAGCTGAAGAATATCTACAGCTGGATCTGTTTTTAACGGTCCCGAGCGGACTGCTTCCATCGCGTCGCCTAAAAACTTAGAAACAGACTCAACCGCCGCTTCTAGATTTTTTAAGCCATCCATGAGCGGATCGTTCGTGTATTTCGCGAGATCTAGAAAATCTTCGTACCCGCCGGTATCGCGCCCACCCTTCCTCGTGAGTGTGGCAGGGATGATCGAACTCATCTCGCGGAGTCTCGTCGTCACGGGTTTTAAAAATTCATCGAGAGTGGTCTCTCCCATTGGCCCCTTAGGGAGGGTGAGGGAACCGAGGAGTCTTTTAATCCGAGAACCATCCGACGGCTTTCGTGCGCGAGTCGCCTGGGTTAAGCGCTCTAGATCGTGAGCGATATCGAGTTCATCAATCGAGACCGCAAAAGCATCCGTCAGCTGATCTTCGAGGTGATGGGCTTCGTCGAATATGATATTTCTAATTTTCGGTAGATGCTCAGGCCAGTGAAAAACGAGTGCGTGATTCGCAATCACAACATCACTCTGGTGCGCGATCCGTGCAGAATCGAAATAATGGCAGCTTTTATAAAATGGACACGGAGGTCCCTTCGTTGTTGTGAAGTGAGATTTTACGCGTTCTAAAAACGAATTCATCACCCCAAACCGAATTTTTAAGTAGGTCGAAACACGGTCGAGTTCTGCTACACGAACCCGAGTCCCACCCGAGACTTTCGCAAGCGCTACGACGAATGCTGCACAAAATCGCTCCTCCATCGCAGCGTCGCCACCATCAGAACCCGCTCCCGCTTCAGGTAAGAACGAACACTCTTGGTAAAGTTTTCGGAGGCAAAGGTAGTTATCCTGGCCCTTCACGGTCGCTGCACGAACATCGGATTCACTCCCGAGAAGATCAGAAACGAGAGGAATATCTTTCTCGAGTAACTGATCCTGGAGTGCCTTCGAGTGGGTCGAAACGATCAGCGGAGTTCCTGTTTTCTGAGAAGCCATAAGGCCGGGAACGAGGTAGGCCACGGATTTACCAGTGCCCGTAGGAGCTTCAATCGCTACGCGTTCACCGTTTTCTAAAGCGGCACGTACGCGTTCCGACATCTCGAACTGGCTTTCGCGAAATTTAAATTTTTCTGAGTCTTTTTTAAGTTCGCCTTTAAGCACAGATAAGAGCGCACTCTTCGCGAGAGGAATTTTTTCCGGATTTAATTTCTCAGCCGCTTTTTTCTCTGTGTCCTTTTTTTCAAACTCCCGAAGATCTCCGAGAAAAGGGCGTTCTAAAAGCTCCATGAGTGTGGGGCGTGTGTCTAAAGAATTTAAAGCTGCTTCGAAGTACCAGTTCCACCACCAGCCTTGGAGAAAGTGATCCGCGACAGCTCCCATCCAAGGCCGTTCACGGAGCATCCATTCGTGTGCGTAGGTTAAAATCTTCAGTAAATCGCTGCAGTCCTTATCCGCTCGGTGCGCGTCTTCGAGATCGACTCCCGCCCAGTTCCGTAAGGTCTCCATCGAGTGAGAGTGGGATTCGGGCAAGAGAAGAGCGAGTGGGTCGATCGAGTTATGTACTGTAAAGGCCGCACCAGAAACGAGAGGAGAAAGTTTCTGATCGAGAAATCCTTGCTCGATTTTTGAGTTATGCGCGACGATCGGGAGATCGCCTAAGTACTCGGCGAAGGCTGCTGCTACGGATGAAAATTTGGGTGCATCCTTAACCATCTCGTTAGTGATGCCAGTGAGTTCACTAATCATCGCTGGAATGGGAGACGAAGGTTTTACCAGCGTGTGATAGCGGCTGACTTCTTTAAAACCATCGACTCGAATGGCACCAATTTCGATGATCTCGGAAGTTTCTGGATCAAGCCCCGTCGTTTCGAAATCGAGAAGGATATAGGAGGTCGTATCAGACATGCTTTCGGCTTCTCATACTGGGGCCGCTTATAGCGAGTATTAAGGCGAACAGAGTGGATATGGAGCTTGAGAGGTAATTAATTGTTAACTAAATTGGTCAACATTTCATCCATTCCGATACGATCAC
>JBGSHQ010000094.1:0-8994 GCA_041752095.1 Bdellovibrionia bacterium | reverse complement strand
ATCGCCGTAAACTGTGCAACGAGTGGAATCACGACGTTATATCCGAACTCGGTGGGGAGTCCGACGTGAACTCGGCCCGTAAGCTGATTCTTTTCGGATTGAAGCTCTGAAAATGCTTCCTCGAGTCCTGATAAACTCTTTTTACAGTTTTCATATAGGAGAGAAGCCGAAGAAGTGGGAACCACCCGCTGATTAATTCGGTCGAAAAGTTTTACGCCTAAAATATCTTCGAACCCGCGGATGTGCTGCGAGACTCCACTTTGGGTCAGGTGCAGTTCCCGCGCAGCCGCCGTCATACTGCGTGTGCGGTAAACACATTCGAAAATTCGGACTTGGTTCAGATTGAGTTGATCAATAAACATAATGAACCTATATCATAATGAATAATTATTAGTTATCCCGAGTTTTAAGTAGAAATGAATCACAAGCTTAGTACTAGAACTCGGACTCCCCCCAAGATCCCCCGAGTTCATGGAAAAAAGCCCAGGGTTACCGAATTACAACCACGGTCCCCTGGGCTTTTATTTTGTCTTTGACTTACGCACAACCTACGCATATCGTTTTTATATGTTAACGCCGAAACAAAAAGCCGTCCTCGACTACATCGAACACTGCTCGAACGAGAACGGGTACGCACCCTCCCAGCAGGAGATTGCGGAACACTTCGGCTATAAAAGTTTGGGGACCGTCCAGAACTATCTCGTGCGGCTTGAGCGTAACGGCTTCCTTCGGAAGGCCTGGAACGCAAAGCGCGGGATGGAGGTACTCCGAGATCCTAAGAAGTTTTTGGGCTCAGGGAATCACTTGGATTCTTCCACAACCACACCTCTCTCTTCTTTTGAGAAAGATTCACGCGATTCGCTCATCCCGCTGGATCCTACTCGCCGAAAGACTAGAAAGACGGAAGCGGCCCCCCCCCACTCTCACCCCGAATCCCACCTGATCGCCTCACTCCCTCTCTTGGGTCGAGTCGCTGCAGGTCTTCCGATCGAGTACGCCGAGTACGACCAGATGGTCGACATCCCCCTCTCCCTTTTCGCGCGGCCGAACGGTCGAAGCCACCGTGAAAACTTCGCAGACTCCCACTACGTCCTTCGCGTAAAAGGCGATTCGATGATTGGGGATGGGATCCTCGATGGTGATTACGTCATCATCGAAAAGGCGAACCGAGCTGAACAGGGTCAGACAGTCGTTGCGATGATCGGCAATGAAGCGACCATTAAACGATTTTATAAAAGTAAACACGCGGGCAGTGATCGCGTAGAACTTCGCGCTGCGAATCCAGCCTACGATCCTATTTTAGTCGACTCCTTGACCGAAAACCGCGATTTCCGCATCGAAGGCGTTCTCGTCGGGCTTTTACGAAAACTTTAAAGCTTAGTTTAACTCCTCCGTTAAACTTGTCGGGGCGAAGAAATTCGAAAGAATTCTTCGCCTCTTTTCACTTAAGCAAATTGATACTGAGTGGTTCGTTTTTCACCCGTCTTAGTGAGAATCTTCAATCTAATTGCCTCGGCTAAATCACGTGATGCCGTAGGTGCAGAAATTGTTTTTATTAAGTTCAAATACTGCAATCGGGTAAATTTCTTTCTTCCAAATGCTTTACGGGCGATCTCGATACGCGAAGTACTCGACTCGACTTCTGGAAAACAGACTTTTGAAAACTCACATAATTCTTTATAGATAATCGCAAGCATCCATTCGATGAATTCGGTCGAATCTCCCTTTTTATCGCATTTTTCTAAAACTCGATAATACTCTGACTGATGCTGATAGATTTGGGATTCTATAGGAATGAACTCAAAGATGGGATTAAACGAAGTCAGAATTAAAGTCTGCCACAGTCGCCCCATACGCCCATTTCCATCCAGAAACGGATGGATGAACTCGAACTCATAATGGAAAACGCAGCTTTTAATCAGAGCGATATCCTTCGATGATTTTAAGTAAATGAGTAACTGTGAAATGAGTTCTGGCACTCGTTCTGCCTTCGGGGCTATATGAGAAACCTCTGATCCCTTGAGTATCCCGACTGCACCCGTTCGATAGAACCCGGGTTTATGGATGAGTCCATCCATGAGTGCCCGATGAGCAGCTAATAAGGACTTAGAGGAATAGGGATCGAACTTAGAAATTTTACCGTAACACTCGATTGCATTTTTAACTTCGAAGATTTCTTTCGGGTGACCTAAAACCCTCTTCCCCTCAAGAACATCAGAAACCTGACTTAAACTAAAAGAATTCCCCTCGATCGCAAGACTCCCTTGAATCGTTCGAATTGAGTTTTGCTTCCGGAGTTTAGGGTTTGGTTTTGAAACTCGAAGCGACTTAAGCTCCCCTAAAACCTCAGAAATTTCTGCCACGAGTTTTAGGATCTGAGAAGTAACTCGGTAAGGGGGGCGGTAAAGGGGCATACTTTGATAGTATCATATGATACTATCATTAAATAGATAAAAAGGCCCCGAAACTCTCCTTGAGTTTGGGGGCCTTCGTCTGACCTAAATCCGGTAGGATCTGTGAGAATTACCGGACTCGGCAGTTTTCGATAAAGCTATCACCGATGTCTGCGACTTTTTCGAGGCTATATAAACCGTCTTCGAATGGAATGAGTTTGAAGATAGCCCCGTATTCATTATCTCCTGGGTATGAGGCGACCGAGATATATACAACCTCTCCATTTTTTTTCGTAAAATACTGAACGTAACCATCAGACTCGAAAAAATCGTTCCAGTATGCTTTTCGCTTTTCTTTATTTCGTCGCTCACTCCCGAGTTCTTCTGAAATCATTAAATCGATCGCATCATCGGTTACTTCGTCGAGTACATCGCTCGCCTGAATCGAATCCGCTTTCTGAATCCGTATACCCAGAGTTTTAAATCGGGCGAGGACTGCGGGAACTCCATCTTCAGTATCGAAATCGCTCGTCTGTTCACCGAATAAGCAGCCTGCTGCCTGTGCGGTGTTCACATTGAATCCGGCGATTGTAAGGGAAAGTGCTAAACCTAAAACTAACTTCTTCATAAAATAACTCCGTGTTGAAAGGGACTGCCTAAATCTGAAGCGGATTTAGCCCGAAGGAGTTATTCTATCAATCGCATTATTAGAATAGATAAGATCTAAAAAACAGATTCAAAACTGAAAATAAAAAGGCCCCGGAGAATCTCCGAGGCCTTAATCTAGTTTCACCTTTTAACGTGTGATTTAAACGTCTTTTCCGATCGCGTTCTGCAGGATCTTTTCGCTGAAAAGGAATCCGATTCCAAGCGTAGTTCCCATTGCGAAGAACATCATAAAGAACGACTGATTCGACATCGAAGAATAGAATCCACCCATGTATCCCGCTAGGTAGTTTCCGATAAACGAAGAGAGGAACCACATCCCCATCATCATCGCGAGCATCCGAGGAGGCGCCACTTTCGTTACGAACGAAAGTCCGATCGGGGATAAGTAGAGTTCGCCCATTGTGAAAATGAACGTCGTCACTGCAAGCCAAGTCAGGTTAATCAAAGATTTATCCACGGTAACTTGTGTACTACCCCAAGCCATGAATAAGAAAGATCCACCCGCTAAGAAAGATCCAATCGCCATCTTACGAACTGAAGACGACTTCTTCCCTTTACGCGCCTGAATCGCCCACCAGGTGTCTAAGATCGGTGCGAAGATAAAGATGAAGAATGGGTTAAACGACTGATACGTTTCTGCCCGTCCTCCGAGTAGCGTCCAATCTGCTTTTTCATCAGCCCAGAGCTGAAGTGTATTTCCTTGCTGCTCAAACACTGCCCAGAAGAAAATCGTCAGAATACAAAGCACGACCAGTGCCGTAACCTTACCACGCTCGATCTGATTGCTTAACTTCGAGATGAAGAATGCAACTGCACCTAAAATCGCGACACCCACAACGAGTTTAATCGCCATTGGGAGTGCTAAGAAAAAGAAGAAACCGACCATCACTCCGAAAAAAGCGCCAATCGTTTTTAGAGTAATTCCCGCGCGCTCGGACTCAGGCGCAAGAGTCGCAGTTTCTGGCGGAAGGTGCTTACGACCAAAGTGGTAGATAAGGACCCCGAGCAGCATCCCGATACCTGCAAGCGTGAAACCGATGTGCCACGTAGCCTGGGGTTCGGTGTGCCCCATCGAAACGGCTAACCACTGAGCGAAATTTGCGCAGAGGATAGGCGAGAAAAAAGCGCCGAGGTTAATCCCCATATAGAAGAGGGTGAAAGCACCGTCGCGGCGACTGTCGCCTTCGGGATAGAGGTTTCCAACCTGGGAAGAAATGTTCGGCTTGAAGGCACCATTTCCTAAAATCAGGAAGAAGAGTGCAAGCAAGAAGGACATCTCAAACGCCATGAGGAAGTGACCGATCGCCATGAGGATCGCGCCAACATAAACCGTTTTCTTTTTACCGAGAACTTTGTCGGCAAGAATTCCGCCGAAGAAAGGAGAGAGGTAAACGAACCCGGTATAGAGACCATAGAGTTCGGACGAAAAAGGCTGAATATCGAGTGGTGTTCCTTTTCCAGCTTCGATAATGCCTTTCAAAAAATCGAGTCCAATCACACTCTGGAATCGTACGGGATCAGCGAGAAGATACTTCGTCATATAAAGGACGAGTAGAGCGCGCATTCCGTAATAGGACATCCGCTCCCACATCTCGGTGAAGAACAGAATGAATAGTCCATGAGGATGGACTTTATAGGCTCGTCTAAGCATGACGACGAGATACGCAATAACCCCTAAAACAATGATGGTACCGATAGACATCTAAAATTTCCCCCTCATGACGTGCTGTTAGGACCGCCGAGAGAATTACGACAGACCAGAAAGGATTGCACGACTAAACGAGTCAGGGGATAATTTTACTCCGCGGGCTAGGCGGAACGGGAACTGGTAACGCTGCGCGACTTTTCCAAATCGATCAGCGTCGTAAACGCAGTTTGGAGCGAATACTCCGGAAAAACAGCTGTTTCTAGGAGAGGATCGAGCGTTCGAATCGCCGCATCTTCTGGGGAACCACACATAAAGGGCTGCTTCCCAAACTCTATTTTCCAACTCGTATAAACCTCGACGGGAAGAACTTTAGTGTGAATCGCGGTCCAGATCCATGCACGTGAAAGTTCGAAGTCCTCCCAGCTTCCGTCGATCTGGCTCAGATCTCCAGAAAACCACGAGCGAAGAAATGAAAAAGAAAAATGAGTCTGAGCACGAAGCTCTTCAAGATTAAATTTTGGATGAAGCAGAAAATCATTTTTCTGAGAAATACACGAAAACTTCAATCCCCTACGTTCTGCGAGCATTTGGAGTCGTTCCGTATATTCGTTGGTGCGATCGCCTTCATAAATCGGAGCAGGAGAAGCGGAATCCAGCTTGAGTTCATCAAAAAGAACAAGACGAGGATCAAAACGAATTCGTTCAGCGAATTCCTTTAATTCAAAAATAATTTCATCCGCTTCTGCAAGCCCACCTAAAGATTCGATCCCAATCTCAATCCGCATCGAGTGCTTGGGTATTTCGAAACTGGCTTCTACTTCTCGAATCACCTCTGCCCAGAATCGCGCCTCAAGATAACTTTCAATCAGGGGTATAGAAATCACCGCCCGTGGATTTTTCGAGAGTGCAAAAACGAGATCAAAAAATGAAGCGAACGCGGGTCGAGAATTCACAATGAATCGGGGTTCCAAAATTTCAAGACCCCGTACTCTTACAGATGAGGGAACTCCCTCCCCACTCCAACTGAGTAAATTTGAAATCTCTAAAAAATTGGTTTCATAGGGTATAAACCGGCCAGAAAAATCTACGTTTTGTTCTTTTTCAGAGGGTTTTGATTTCAGACCCATCGACGGATCGACTTCCCATTTCGCGGTTCGGATTTTTTTCGTTTCTAGGGGAGCCGTCGGACGCCAACCGGATCGTGCAGATCGCATCCGATCAGAACGATTACGAAGGTGAAGGGATCGCGATTCCGTAAATTTTTTATGAAGATGATCTAAAAGAAGACTTGCTCGAGGGTCGGAAATGAATTGATGAAATGCCATAGTAGGTCCCCTAATTTACCGAGGAACCCTTAGGAAAAGGAAAACATTAAAAAATTAAAACTTTACGAGTGCGTCTTACGCAGGAGAGCTATCGAGAAAGTATCCGACCCAGTAAAGGTTCTCGAGAGAACTCATAGCAACATCAATAGGTTTCGAACCGCCAAATTCCTGATGCTCAGAAAAAAGCCATTTCACTTGCTCTTCCGAATTTGGAAAACGTGCAGCAAGTTTTCTGTAAATCGATATGAGTGGAGCCGCCGCCTCTAAACCCGGCGGTAAAGTTCCCGTGAAGTTTGGATCGATATTTTCAATCGCTGAAACTTTTACGCGTAAAAGCGCAGCAAGCTGCTCTGGAGTTAAACTCCATTCAAGCTGAATCACTCTTAGCCACTCAGGAACGGATCGATCCATCGATTTATTTATCTTTAATGCGAACTTTAACTTTATATTTCGCGTTCGACTTATAGGTGTAGATCCCGGAGCCTGCACCCGAGGTTTCGTCCTTAGAGAATGATGCTGTTCCACAGCTCGAAACGAGGACCTTTCCGTCTTTATTATTTTCTTTCAGCTCTTTCTTCCAGTCCTTGCAGGCTTCTTTCCAGCTTGAATAGGCTTCCTTAGTTCCTGCGGTAGGGTCACCCGCAACTTCTTCATCACCCGACATAATCTCGAAGTCAGGGTGGATTTTAGCATTCTTTTTCGTCTCGATGAGTACAGACGAATCCCCTTCATCAGCGGTTGTCTTATGGATAATTTTTGTTCCGTTTTCAGCGAAGGCAGAAGAGATCAAAAAAGCGCTGAGAGCTAAAAGAGAAAATATTTTCATAGGAATTCGATTCCATACCCGAGAGCCTAGAAAGTCAATGCACTCGCACTAACCTTCGATCGGATTATCGACGGGGCGCTTCCAATGCTTGAACCGATAAAGCATGAGGAGGCCAGGAAACATGAGGAGAGTCGCGATGATGAAGTAATTCTCCCACCCTACCGCCTCTTTTAAATACCCGGTGGGTGCTGAAAGAATCTTAGTAGGCACTGCCATCAGCGACGTAAATAGGGCGTACTGAGTAGCAGTAAATCGCTTATTACAAAGCGACATTAAAAATGCCGCATATGCCGCTGTCCCCATCCCGCTGGCGAGATTCTCAGCCCCAATCGTGACGATAAGCCCGGGCATACTGTTCCCGACATGAGTCATCATGACGAAGAAAAGATTCGTCACTCCCTGGAGAATCCCAAAAATTACAAGTGAACGAAGCATTCCGAGTCTCGGGATCAGAGCGCCTCCGATGAGCGAACCCACTATCGTCGCAATAAGACCGAATACTTTCGTAACCGTTCCAATCTCTGTTTTAGTGAACCCGACATCGAGGAAAAATTTCGTCATGAGTGCCGTACCCACGGCGACATCGAGTTTATAAAGAAGAAGAAAAAGAAGAATTTCAATCGCGCCTGGACGAAGAAAAAATTCCTTTAAGGGTTCGACTACCGCTTCACGAAGCGTACGCGGCGGCTTTCCAGTTACTGGCTCAGGCCCAAGAAGCGTCCCGATTACCCCGACGATAATCGTCGCAGCCATGAAAAGATAAACGGCCTTCCAGGAGTACTGATCCGCCATCACGAGTGCGAGCGCTCCAGATACAAGCATTGCAAGGCGGTAACCCATGATATAGACCGCAGAGCCCGCACCGTATTCATCCACTTCGAGTGCCTCGGTTCGGTATGCATCGATCACGATGTCTTGGGACGATGAAAAAAATGCGACGAGAACCGCAAGACCGGCCATCGCAGTAATACTGTAAGCAGGACTCGTCAAAGCCATGCCGGCGATTGAAGCAGCAAGACCAATCTGCGTCACGAGCATCCAGCCGCGCCTACGCCCAAGAAACTTAGGAAAGAAACGATCCATAAAAGGAGCGACAAGAAACTTCCAGTTATAAGGAATCCCGACCAGTGCAAAAAGCCCAATCGTTTTAATATCCACGTTCTCGGTGGCTAACCAAGCCTGGAGAGTTCCCGCAGTTAACGCGTAGGGAATACCCGCGGAAAACCCGAGTAAAAGCATCACAAACATTCGCCTGGAAACAAAAATCTGGAAGATTGATTTCATCGTTACCCTAACGATAGCATTCCTTAATGGCACACGCACCCCTCAGTCCTGAACTTGAACTTTTAAGAGCAAAATTTTCTGACCTCATTGGAACCCTCGAAGCGGACCCATCCTGGTATGCTTCGGTTTACTTCGAGCGAAAATCCAACCGGTCGTTCAGCGCAAATTTAAAACAGACCCAACTCTCGGATTCTGTTTCTTGCGGCGCCGTTCTTCGAATCTATGATGGATACACCCTCTTCGAACAAGCGACAGACGAAACGGATCCCGACTCTCTCTTAAAAGGAGCGCGTGAGCTCGTAGCGAGGGTGAAAAAATCAGAGGCAGCATCGATTTCAGTAGGGGCTGTGAAGCGTCCTTACACCGCTCCTTCGTGGAAGACTCGACTCGCAAATCCGCTCGATCCAGAAATCTTTTCCCAAATTCCTAAAACAGTAAACGCGAAGACTCCGGTCCACTTCGGAATTGCATTTGAAAACGATCCCATAAAACCAACGACAGAAACGCGACTGAACCAATTAAAAGGATTACTCGACCGAGTAAAATCTCTAGCACCTCGAGCAAACCTTACTGAAAAAGATTTAACCTTCATTACTGCGCGCGAAGGACTAGCGGTCGAAGAATCTATTTTCATCGACCGCGAATCGAATCTCTCTCAGACCCTTTACCGCGTATCACTCACGCTCATTCTCATGAGTGGCGCAGAACGCTCAGCGAATCGTTTTGGCGGATTAGGCGGTTTAGAAGCGATTGATGTTACTGATGCTAAACTGATCGAGATGCTCGAAGATCTCCAAGCCCTAAAAAATGCAGAAAGACTTAAGCCAGGTCAGTACACTCTTCTGCTCG
>JBGSHQ010000093.1:0-4250 GCA_041752095.1 Bdellovibrionia bacterium | reverse complement strand
GCAGGCGCCTTCATGGGCGCGGTTCTCGGTTATCAGTTTTATGTCTCCTTCCGACTTTTCAATGCTGAAGCTCTACTCGGTGGAACTGTCGGCGTTTCGCTTTTTCGGGAACTCGGGCCTGTCATGGCGGCGATTATGGTTACCGGTCGCGCCGGCGCAGCTATGGCAGCCGAAATCGGTTCAATGCGCATTTCTGAACAGGTCGACGCGCTTGATGTGATGGCCGTAGATCCGATTGAGTTTTTAGTGACCCCGCGAGTACTCGCAGGTTTCGTTATGTTACCTCTCCTTTCTATTTTTTTCTGTGCGGTCGCATCGATTTTTGCGGCATTTATCGGCTGCGGAGTGATGGGGCTTGATACCCAAGTTTACTGGATGCAGTACGCAAAAATGGTGGATGCGATCGATCTCATTCACTGTGTTGTTAAGGGGTGTACCTTCGGATTAGTCTTAACTTTAGTCGGTTGTTTTAACGGCTATCGCGCCCATGGTGGTGCAAGCGCAGTCGGACTTGCGACACGAAATACGGTCGTCGCATCGTGCCTCTCAATTCTCTTATTAGATTATATCCTGACCAGCCTGCTCCCTTTCGGAGCGATCAGGATAAAGGTGGAAAAATGAACCCAACGCAAGCAAATCGAGCAACCACTATTCGGGTGGGGCTTTTCTCTCTTTTCGGTCTCGCTCTCATCGGTGCATTCACCGTTTTCGTGAATGACAAGCCTTACTGGTGGAGAAAGTGTTCTCCTGTTTTTATTACGATCGAAGATGCGACGGGTTTAAAACCGAAGTCCTCGATTCGATCTTTAGGATTACAAATCGGATATCTTCATTCGGTCGAACTTACTGAGACGCGAGTAAAAATCGGGGTTTGTATCACTGCCCCCATCGAAGTTTTACCTGAAACCCGTGCTTACATCCGGGGTGAAGGATTCCTGGGGGATAAGTTCGTAGAACTGAAGCCTGTTCATTACGCAGGAACGAACCGTGTGGGCCCACGTGGGGATAAACCTGCTCCAGTCGTTCTTCCAGCTCCAGCGGCGAGTTCCTCCGCGACCGTGCCCGGGGCATCAACAACAAATCCATCTCAAACGCGACTGCCGGCAGATACTTCTCAGACGACTACGCAGAGTTCGCGTGCTTTGCGTGATCTAGAGTCTAAGCCCGTGATGATGGAGAAGGAAAAAACGAATAAGGAAATTCAGCGCGAACTCGATAAAGAGTCGGCTGATTTTAAATTTCCTGGAGTACCGTCCTCCCTGCAATCCGGATCAGATTTAGTGAATTCATCAGTGAATCTGATGAATTCAGTGATCGATTTGCTCATTCCATCCGCTCTTGCAGAGGATCCAGTCGCCACAAAAGAAATCCAAGTCGGGACCAGTAATAAAGACATGGATAAACTGATCGAACAGTCGAATAAACTGATGATCGAGATGACGGATCTCACGAAAAATCTAAAAGAAGGGCTTCAACCGAAGGAACTTCGCGAAACGATCCAGCAGTTGAATAAAACCCTCCAAGCCGCATCGAAAACACTTTCGCCTGAAGGCGGATTAAATTCGACTGCGCGTCGAGCACTGGAAAAGCTTGAAAAGGCATTCGAAGCGATGCAACAGCAGATGGAGCGAATTAACCGGGGTGAAGGTTCCATTGGTCGTATGCTGAATGATCCCGTTTATGCAGACGAAGCGCTTAAGGCGATGAAGAATCTGAATAAGCTCTTAAATAAAGCAGCAGATATCCAGTTCATCGTTAAACTCGGTGCTGAGCAGCTTCCTGCTTATGACGGTGGACGAGGTTATTTCCAACTTCAAGTTTTACCGAATCCAACCCGCTATTATCTCATCGGGATCACGCTCGATCCCCGGGGTGCGCTTAGAATCATTAATACGCAAACGACGGCGGGTGGGCAGACAAATTCCACCGTTACTCAACAGGTCGAACAAGGTGCAATTCTACTAACGGGGATGCTCGGAAAGATTTTATTAAATAACCGAATTGATTTTTCGGCGGGCGCACTTCATGGAGACGGAGCTGTTTCTATTGCCCTAAATTTAGGGCCCCGCGGTTATGAACACATGTTTGAGATTAGGAATGATGTGTATGTCCGTGGAGTGGGAGTGGGTTTAAATGATCGACTTATTGGGGTAGTGCGACCCTTCGCCTACAATGATCTGATGAATAATTTCTATTTCTCTGGTGGTTTCGAGTCTTTTCGAAAAATTAATGGCGATGTTCCCTACCTCTTCGGTGCGGGAATCAGCTTCACCGATGATGATATTAAACTTCTGTTTGCTTTTAAGTAATCAATCTTAAAATGAAAAGAACGCTGAATCCATTTCGCTTTCTTTTAATGAGTCGAGTGATCCTCAATGTAGGTCTCGTGGCTCTTATTCAGAGCGCATATGCCGAAGAAAAAAACTGGGATGTATCGGCTCTCTGGAAAGGTGATCGCTCGACCTTTACTGAAAAGGGAGCACGCCATTTTGAGTCCAATGAGCCGATGCTTCGCTCGGTTCGAGTTTCGAAAATTGTTTTAGCAGCGGGCGAAACGTGCGAAACCGCAATTTCTAAAATTCGCTCAGTACCGATCGGCGAGAGTTTTACCTTTGGGAAGCCTGAGCGGTTTCGGGGATGGGATGGATGGGACGATGATAGTGATGCGGTCGAAAAGTGCCGAGGATTTCCGTGTAAAATTAAATTTAATGAACCCGAGAGTTTAGCGATTGCTGCGAAGCCACCCGAAGCTCGCCTGGATGAAGTTCTGAAGCAGGTCGAAAACCGGATGAAGGAGTATGAGAGGTCCGGTAAGCGCGGGGGGTATGATCTTCCGGAGGATGCGGTAGATCCCTGGAAAATGTTTACAACGCTTGGACATGAAATTCCTGCTTCGATCGTGAAGATGAAGCCTCAGTTTTTCGCGCGCAAGCTTAAGTTCGGTGATGGGGGATATCGCCCGATTCGGCAGATGTTTGATGAGCGAGTGTTTGAAGAGAAAGGGCGATTCGTTCGGATCGCGCGCGATGTTTATACCGCTCACTATTTTGATGGATGGGGTGAGTGGTTCGAGGTGCGGTGTGGGCTCGGGGGACGGGAACTTTTCATCGTTCAGGATATGCTCATGGAATTTGATCTTTTAAAGAACACCGATTTTCTCTCACGCCTGGCTCGCCCTAAAATGCGCCAAGGTGTGGAGCAGGAAAGTCTGAAAATCCAAAAGGCCCAGATGGAGCGGATTTTTCCGGGGTCGGGAGTGAGTCGGTAGATTCTTATTTTCCCCGAGCTGTGCATTCTTGAATGGTTGGGATATCACCCTGGATGGAAAACCTCGGGGCGGGCGATCAATAAATCTAAATAAAATCAACAAGTTAAATCGTAAAACAATGCTTGCCAACCTATGACACAATGCGGTAACTTCCGGCGGATTAAATATTTTGATCCGGAGAATTTATGAAAATGTCCCAAGTAATTTTATCGTTCGGAATTCTTGCGCTCTTTATTCAGGCGAGTCCGAGTCATGCTGAAGACCAAGATATTCTTTTCAGAAGGTATTTCGATGTAAACCATCCTTCGGTCCTTTCTCGTGAAAGTGTCGTCTCTCAATCAAGAAATACTACGATCGAAATAGCGGATGTTTTGGCCAATGTGGGTTTCAATTTTGAATTAGAAACGATAGTAGGACCTGATTTTATATCGTTATTCTGCCATAGGTCGAACGAGACAGGAGCATTAACGCTCGGTCAGATTTATTTCGACAAAAAGATTTATGAAATGCGTAATCCAGAGGACTGCGCTGTTTTAGAAAATAGCTTTCAAGCCGGAAACTCCGTTCGGGTTTACCTAAAAAAAGGTAAAGTGAAATCGGTTAAGGCGAAGTGATTCGCTGCGGACGAAAAAAACTATCGAAATCGATTTTCCGTTTTTCGGTATTCATACGTGACACCGCTAGTAGTATCTATCTTAAATGCTCCTGTCCCATTGGTCTTTAAGTCGATATCTGACTTATGGTCTGGGCTAAAATAATGCCAACGGCTTAATTCATTTTCCGAACCATAATCGATGATCGGCTTTATTACTTGGAAATTAATCATTGCCCCCGCGAGGTCGAGTAGCCCATTAAATTCACTAAAGCATGGGTTGAGTGCCGTTACGGTGAAAGAATTATTTCTGTTATAACTCACCTCCACCTTGCAGTACCCTTTGTAAGTTTCATAAATTCCTTCTTCAGGAGGCGAAAATCTCATGCG